>JAMPXD010000158.1 GCA_023701365.1 Geobacteraceae bacterium | reverse complement strand
TGGTATACCGACTACCGGCGCGGCTTCCTGGGGCGCCTCTCCCCGGAGAGCGGCAAGGTCATGGAGTGGGCGTCGCCGGGCGGGAAAGGTTCCGGACCTTATGGCATGGCGGCGACGCCGGACGGAATGGTCTGGTACAGCGAGTCGGGGGTGAGGCCGAACAGCGTTGTCCGTTTCGACCCGCAGACGGAAAAGTTCACGACCTGGCCGGTTCCTTCCGGCGGCGGGGTGATCCGCCACATGGCGGCAACGCCCCAGGGGGACGTTTACATCGCCTGCAGCGGGGTAGGCAAGGTGGGGGTGGTGCGGCTGGAGAGGTGAAACCGACGATACCCGATAACAATCCTCCAGCCTGTTCCTCGGGGCCAGAGTATAACATCATGGACCAGTACCGACCCTGCTTCGAGGCCTCCGGACACCATTGATGAACCGGAGGATAACCACCGGCGAATTCGAGGAAGCGGTGGAAATCGCCCGGGAGGAAGGAATCCGCAGGCTGGATGGGTTCACCGTGTGAGGCGCCGGAAAGAAAGTTGCCCCCTTCCATCCGGGGAGCGCCATTTAGATAATTGCCAGCGACAACTTATCGGAGGCTCACATGAAACGCGAGCAGTATGTCTGCCTGGTATGCGGCTTCAACATGATCGGCTTTCATCCCGACGACTGCCCCTTCTGCGGTGCGGCGAAGAAGCATTTCATCACCGCCGAGGAGTGCTCGGCCCGCTACAGGGTGGTGGCTGCACCGGTGAACGGAAAAGTGACGAGGCTGAATTCCTACCCGGCACTCGGCATCGAGCACGCCGCCTACCGTATCGAGACCGGTAGCGGCGCCTGCTGGATCGACTCCCCCTCATCTTTCGACGCCTCCCTTCAACGGGTGGACACGATTTTCTTCACCCACCACCACTTCCTCGGCGCCTCCAACCTCTACCGGGAACTCTTCGGCGCCGAGGTGCGCATCCATCACGAAGACTCAGTCCACGAGATCTGCCGCCCCTTCACCTTCGACGGGACATTCGAGGAAAACTTTGTCCATCAGGGCATCGAGGCCTTCCACGTCGATGGTCATACTCCCGGTTTCACCTTCTACATCTTCGAGGAGACGCTCTTCATCTGCGATTACGTCTTCCTTGCCGGCGACGGCATGAAGTACAACCCCTTCGGCCCCGCCGGCCGTACCGTCGCGGGAGGCCGCCGCATTCGCGAGATCCTCGACGGACGGAAACTCTCTACCGTCTGCGGCTACAATTACGTCATCGGGTACGATGACTGGAAGCGCAGATTCGACGCCGGGCCGTTGTTCAGCGGGTACTGAGAATCAGATCGCAGATAGGTTTCTGGCCGCCCGGCTCGGCAAGGATTACTGCCGGAAGGGAAGACATGGCGTCTGTCCATTTCGCGATATCTGCGAGAAGTGGGATGAAGGTGGAGTGGAGATGCCCTTGTGAACTTTGACCACTTTCTCCGGGAAGCCTCCCCCCTTGAGGGGCTTGCTTGGCGCAAGTATCGGCGTGGTTCGGCTCGCCGCAGGGTGGAGTTCCGCCTTAAGGAGCTAGGCCTCGACGGTTTCGATGCCTATCTCGATCTCCTCCGCTCCGACCCGAAGGAGAGGGCAGGGCTTGCCGACCTGATGCGGGTCACGGTGAGCCGTTTCTTCCGCGAGCGGGAGCAATGGCGGACCCTTGCGGACAACATCCTTCCCACATTCCTCGCAGGGGAAAAGGGTGGGGAAGTCATCCGGGCCTGGAGCGCCGGCTGCTGTGGCGGGGAGGAACCGTACACTCTGGCGCTGGTCTGGCTGGAATCCATTGCCCCGCACCATCCGGGGAGCGCTATAGAGATAACTGCCAGCGATATCGATGAGGCCAGCCTTGAGCGGGCTCGCGCCGCCCGTTACGATAGCGGTTCCCTCAGAGAAGTCCCGCCCGAAACTCTGGCGCGCTATTTGACGCGGGAAAAGGGGCACTGGAGCCTTGCCGGTGCAGTGAAGGGACTCGTGCGCCTCGAACGACGGAACGTGATGAGCGACCCGCTTCCTTCAGGGATGGACCTGGTACTCTGTCGCTACCTGGCATTCACTTACTATAGTGGCGAGCGGCTTCTTGACGCGACGGTCCGTCTGTGGGAGACCCTCAGGCCGGGAGGGGTTCTCATGGTGGGGAAAAAGGAGCGTCTCCCCGGAGGGGCTTCAGCGTTTTTCGAACCGTGGCCGGGATGCAACGGTTTCTACCGCAGGAAAGGATGAAACCGCGTTGTTAAGCCGCCGTGGTAAACTGATTCAGGAGGTTAAAATCATCAAAATGCCCGCGCGTAACAGGAGGTTGTCAGGTCGTCCGGGGATCCGGGCGGCGATGCTGCTTCTGGCCGCTCTGCTCGGCGGCTGCGGCCCGATCATCGACCGGGTGGGGGGGGATTTCGCCGGGCGGCCGGCCGAGATGGATGGGGCGCTCACCCCCGGCGCCCGCGAGCTGATCGCCAGGGCGTTCGAGGGGATCGACTCCAACCGGCTGGCCGATTTCCACGTCCACGTCTTCGGCCAGGGACCGGATGGAGACGGCCCGTCCGTAACCCCAACCGTCCGGTCGTGGCTCCACCCCTTCAGGATGTTGCAGTACCGGGTCTACCTGAGCGCCGCGGGGATCACCGACGAAACAGGGATCACCGGGCAGTACGTGGAGCGCCTGGTCGACCTGGTCCGGAACATCGACGGCCATGGCCGTTACTTCATCTATGCCATGGACCGGCACTACCTGCCGGACGGCACTCCCGACCAGGAGGCGACCCCTTTCTACGTCCCCAACGACTACGTCTTCTCTCTGGCCGGGCGCTACCCTGCGCAGTTCGTGCCGGTAATTTCCATCCATCCGTACCGGAAGGACGCCCTCCAGGAGCTGGAAAAATGGGCGGGCAAGGGGTGCCGGTACGTCAAGTGGCTCACCACCTCCCAGGGTATCGACCCTTCGAGCCCGCAGACCGAGCCGTTCTACCGGACGATGCGGAAATACGGGATGGTTCTCCTCGTCCACACCGGGGAGGAACTGGCCGTCTTTTCCGGGAAGGGGCAGAGTCTGGGGAATCCACTTCTCCTGCGCGCCCCGCTCGACAGCGGGGTGACCGTGGTGGCGCTGCACAGCGCCAGCTACGGGAAGCATGTTGACCTGGACAGCCCCGGGCGGGAAAAGGTCCCGAGCTTCGACCTCTTTCTCCGCCTGATGGACGAGCCGAGGTACCAGGGGCTCCTCTACGGCGAGATCGCCGGGGTGACCTTCTTCAACCACTCCGCGCAGGCGCTCGAGACCCTTCTGGCCCGGGACGACCTCCACCCCCGCCTGGTGAACGGGAGCGACTACCCGCTGCCGGCGATCAATTTCCTCGTCATGACCGGCAGGCTGGTCCGGCACGGCTTCATTACCCGGGAAGAGCGGCGTGCCCTCAACGAAATCTACCGCTACAACCCGCTTCTGTTCGACTTCGTCCTGAAACGGACCCTCCGTCATCCGGAAACGGGCCGGCGCTTCCCCCCGTCGCTGTTCATGGTCCCAGCCGGCTTCCCCTGATTCAGCTTCGCCTCTCCAATCTCAACCAGATGGCATGTCCCGACTAACTTGCTCGCCGTAAGCGGCTTGCTGCGGAAGATTCTGATCAGCCCAAAGAGAAACCGCCTGGTTCTACCTGAAAAAGGGGAGGTTCACATGTCAGCCAAAAGCAAAGAGATCGTGGAAAAGGTAAACACCGCCTTTGCCGAAAACAACCTGGAAGGATTCCTGTCGTTCTGCGCGGATGATGTGAAGTGGACGATGGTCGGCGACAAGACCGTTACCGGAAAGGACGCCATTCGCCAGTGATTCTTCTATTTCTTTCTGGGCGATTCGATGGAGTTGATTAGAAGTCATTGTCTCTAAAATGAATTTCTCTTAGCGCCACGGTTTCCATGATGCACTTTTCGGAGCTAAACAGCGATAAGGCATTAATGTTATAACTGTCCAATAGCTTCAGGATACCTCACCCACCCCGACCCACCCCTTGAAGTACCCAAAGGGCATAAAGGGAGGGAGTTTTGTGGGACTGCCGAAGATTGGAGCACTCAGGAGACTATTTCATCCGACTGCCGGAGAAGAGAATTCGGCTGCCAATGCGCGTGCCGCTTCCTTTTTCTCCTCGACCATCCGTTCGTAATCCGCAGCCCCCAGCATCAGCGTCGGCTCGACTACGATGGAGCGAATGTCGGTAAAGCCAATGAAGCCTAGGATCGTCTCCAGGTAGCGCTTCTGCAGGTCGAAGGCCTCATCGGGCGTTCCCGGCGGATAGGCACCGCCGCGGGCGTAGACCACGGCCGCGGGCTTCCCGGTCACGAGCCCCTTGTATCCCTCCCCCGGGGAGAAGCTGAAGGTGTAACCCGGCTGGACGAGGATGTCGATGTAGTGCTTGAGGATGTACGGGATGCCGAAGTTCCACATGGGGAGGGAAAAGAGGTACTTGTCGAACCCATTGAATTTGGCGATGATCTCTTCCACCGTCCGCCAAGCCTCCCGTTCCGCCGGGGTGTGGATCTCGCCGTGGAGGATGCGGTACTTGGCGTCGATGACGTGGCCGTCAAAGGGGGGGAGGGTGATCTTCCAGAGATCGAGCGTCTCCACCTGGTCGCCGGGGTGGGTCTGGCGGTAGGCCTCCACGAATTCCCGCGCCACCCGGATGGACGCCGAACGTTCCTTGCGGGGTGATGCCTCGATATAGAGCAGCCGTGCCATAACGGTTACCTCCTGATATTCTGTCGATTTAGTCCCTACGTCACTATCATATCACCCGGTTTCGCTGATACAACCACGTGGCGGAAACCTTCATTCTTCCAGCCCCATGAGCCAGCCTGAACAACAGTCCTCCGAAGGTTTTGCGTAACTTTTCCAATCGGCAATTTAAATTTATATATCAACAGGCTACGCCATAAGGTTGAGCATTGATGCCGGTTTTGCCCCCGGTTGACTTTCCGGGGAAGTGCTGTAGTAGGTACATTGGGCGAAGGCGGTTAAGCAGCAACCCAACGCGGGCAAAAATGTGCCTAACCTCTCAGGAAGGAGAACGCCCATGACCATCGAGCAACCGGACGACAGCTCGCGCCGCCGCCTTCGCTCCGGAGGTCGCAGTATGAGAAAGCTGTTCTGGCAGATTAATGTGACGGTTGACGGCTTCATGGAGGGACCGAAGCGGGAACTGGATTATACCGCGCAGATCGTGGATGAAGATTTCGACCGCTATTGCACCGAGATGCTGAATTCGATCGAAGCGATTCTCCTGGGACGCGTGACTTACCAGCTCTTTGCCGGCTACTGGCCGTCCGTGACCGGTCCGGATGCCGACAGGTTGAACGAGCTGCCCAAGGTCGTTTTTTCCAGGACCTTGGAGAAGGTTGAATGGCAGAACTCCAGGCTGGTCAAAGAGAACGTCGCGGAAGAGGTCGCCAGGTTGAAGCAGCAGCCCGGCAAGGACCTGGCGCTGTTCGGCAGCGCCGACCTCGCATCGACTTTCATTCGATCCGGCCTGATCGATGAATACCGGATTTTTGTCACGCCTTTCATCCTGGGCGGTGGAACGCCAATGTTCAAAAACATCCACAACAGAATTGCTCTGAAACTCCTGAAAGCAGCGACGTGGAGTTCAGGGGCCGTGGCCCTATACTACCGGCCGGCCTGACAGCTTTGCAGGCGCTGTTCATAGCCGCGGGCATAGTTACCCTGCGCATCTGTGTGGTCATGCCGGTTCTGGGGCGGATTCTCAGACCATGGCCGGAAAAGAGCTCATAAGGGAGGTAAAGATATGCGTGCACCCGATCTGATTCTACATAACGGCGCCATCACCACTCTCGATCCTGCCCGTCCGCAGGTCTCGGCCGTTGCCATAACCGGCGGCCGGATAGCGGCCACCGGCGGGGAAGAACTCCGCGCCAGCGCCGATGAGAAGACGGCGCGGAACATCCATGTGATCCGGGGCGGCCTCGACTTCAACATGGAGCTGCGCTGGGACGAGGGGCTTGGGGGGACGCTCTTGTCTATTTTTCTATTGGTAAATCTAAATAAATAGACAAGAGCGTCCCTCTAGGTTTTCAGGCGCGAGCGGGGCTGCGGTCAGACATAGTCGGCAAAGATCTCCAGAGTGATCTCATCGCCCATTATCGATTCTCCTTCTCTATTCCAGCGCGTGCCAGTCGAGCTCGGTGGTGATGGCTATAGCCGCGCTGATCGAGCGGTAGACGGGGCAATTTTCCGCATGGATGGCGTAGGCCCGGTCGACCTTGTCCCGATCCTCCGCCGGGGTAGCCAGGCGGTAGGTCACATGTATCCGCTTGATGACCAGGACGCTCCCCTCCAGTTCCACCTCGCCCCGCGCCTCCGCCCCGAGCCCATCCGGGCCGAGTCCCACCTTGCGCGCCTCCAGCGTACCGCCGAAGGTTCCGGTCAGTCAGCCGGCAGCGGCGGCAACGATGTAGTCGAGGGTCGTGGCATGGGGCTCGGAGACGTCCGGGGTGACCCCGTAGTGGGCGGCGACCGCTCCGTGGACCCCGAACAGGACCGGCTCCGGTTCGGCGGGGAGCCAGGCCCGGCGCAGGGGGCCCTTGACCCGCTCGATCCGCACCTCTGAGACGTAGGCAATCGACGGCATGTTCATCCTCCTCATGCGTGTTGCGGCAGCGGTGGACCTCGTTTCTTCAATTGTAGTGCGGGGACGGCGGAATTCAACGGAGGGATGAACTTTGATTGCTTGCATACGCCGGTCCCGACATTACACTTTGTATAGCCAAATCAGGATGGCGCAAATCGTGCCGGAGGTGCGTTATGGACGAAGACCTTGAGCAGATGACACGAGAGCAACTGATCGACGAGGTGAAGAAGTTAAGGCAAGGCATCCGCAGGCATCGTGACAGCAGCCGACACGAACTCTGTTGGTACCAACCGTCACTTTGGGGATTGCTGCCGGAGAGGACAGATCCGGTCCCCGTAGTACCGGAATGGCCGGAGTTCATGAGAGGCTGCGTCAGATATCGGCAGTCGCTGGATGAGCAGGCGCCAAGCGCCCCGCGGACGAATGAGCCATATGAAGAGTGAATCTAGGGAGGAATATATATGCAGAAAATCACGCCACATTTATGGTTCGACAAAGAAGCCGAGGAGGCGGCCAGGTTTTATGCATCCATTTTCCCGAATTCCAGGATCACGAACATAACGACGATCCATGAGGTTCCGACTCCGACGGGAGATTGCGACATTGTTTCTTTCGAATTGAACGGGCAACCTTTTATGGCCATCAACGCGGGGCCTTTGTTCAAGTTCAATCCATCGATATCGTTCATCGTGAATTTCGACCCGTCGAGGGATATGAATGCGAGAAAAAATCTTGATGCGCTATGGGGGGAACTCTCTCAAGGCGGCACGGTGCTCATGCCGCTCGACAAGTACCCTTTCAGCGAACACTATGGCTGGATACAGGATAAATACGGACTTTCATGGCAGCTGATCCTTTCGAATCCTGAAGGGGAGGAAAGGCCCGCGATCGTTCCGTCGCTCATGTTTGTGGGGGCTGTTGCCGGCCGTGCGGAAGAAGCGGTCGATTTCTATTTGTCGGTGTTCAGGAATTCAAAGCGAGGGATCGTTGCTCGCTATGGTAAAGGCCAGGAACCAGACAAGGAAGGTACCATAATGTTTTCCGATTTTATGCTGGAGGGTCAGTGGCTTGCAGCCATGGACAGCGCTTGGGAACATGGGTTTGCTTTCAACGAAGCGATCTCTCTTTTAGTCCCCTGCGAGACGCAAGAGGAGATAGATTACTACTGGGAGAAGCTCTCTGCCGATCCGAAGGCCGAGCAGTGCGGGTGGCTTAAAGATAAGTACAGTCTTTCATGGCAGGTCTGGCCGACCGTAATGGGCGAAATGATGACCAAGGGTACACCCAAGCAAATCGCGCGAGTGGCCGCAGCGTTTCTCCCGATGAAGAAGTTTGACATAGCAGCTCTCAAGCGGGCTTACGAGGGGGAATAGCATGAGAAAACTCGTTGTTCTTTCTTTCATAACCCTTGACGGCGTAATGCAGGCCCCCGGCGGGCCTGAAGAAGATCCCACCGGGGGGTTCACACACGGCGGCTGGGTCGCCGGTTACTTTGACGACTTCCTCGGCAACGTGATGGACAGGCAAATGAATAAACCCTTCGATTTATTGCTCGGCCGAAGGACGTATGAGATTTTCGCGGCCCACTGGCCGTACGTGAAGACCGATGGAGATCCCATTGCCGCCGGAATCAACAACGCGAAGAAATATGTGGCCTCAAAGACGCTGATAAACCTTGACTGGAGCAATTCCGAGCTCATCAAGGGAGATGTCGCGATTGAAGTCAGAAAACTGAAGGAGCAGGAGGGACCCGAAATACAGGTTCATGGCAGCGGTGGCCTTATTCAGACGCTGTTGAAGCACGACCTGGTAGACGAGCTCCGGCTGAAAATATTCCCCATCACCCTCGGCAGGGGGAAACGCTTGTTTGCCGAAGGCACGATTCCGGCAGGATTTAAATTGCTTGAAAGCGAGAATTCACCGAATGGCGTCATCGTGGCGAACTACGCGCGGGCTGGAGAAGTCAGGACGGGATCGTTCGCGCTGGAGATCCCGACCGAGGCCGAACTTGCCCGCCGCAAGCGGCTTGCAGAAGACAGCAAGGCAAGTAATAAAGCCCAGATCATGGAGGTGATAGATAATTGGGTAAAGGCAGTCCGCGCCAAGGACGTCAATGGGGTTATGTCCAACTATGCTCCGGATATCCTGTTGTTCGACCTCGCGCCACCGCTGTCGTATAGGGGGGCAGACGCATATCGGAAAAACTGGGAAGAGTGGTTTGCGTCGTGGCAAGGTCCGATTGGCTACGAAATTCGCGACTTGAGCATCACTGTGGGTGATGACGTTGCCTTCAGCCACAGCCTCAACCGGATCACTGGAACGAGGACGAACGCGGAGAAAACCGATGTCTGGGTGCGTGCGACCGCTTGCTTCCGCAAGATTGACGACAAGTGGCTGATCGCGCACGAGCATGTCTCGGTGCCTTTCTACATGGACGGCAGTGATAAAGCCGCACTTGATCTCAATCCGTAACAATTAGATCGCTTGCGTCGGGACGCCACTATGCCTTTCATCCTGGGGGGGGAACGCCGATCAGGGAGGCCTCCGGGAGGCCTCCGTCAATGGCGTAGGTGAGTCAAGGGGGAATCTGTGGAAGAGGGTGAATTCAAATTTGGGGGGCCTTGGGGGACGCTCAACTTGTCAACTTGGAAGCCTGACCCCTTGCTTCCTTTCGCGCTTTCTTCCTCAATCTCATAGCCGCAGGTGCATCTGAGGAGTTCTGCTATCACAAACTCCTCTCCACATTTTGGGCATCTACTTTTCATCATTTCTTTCTTTCATTGTCATAACGGTGCTGAGGCACCAGCGGCTTGACCGCTGTTGCCGATGGTTGTCGCTACTCCTTGCAAGGCACGATGAAGTCAATATGGTAGTGTTCGTCATGCCTTACCCAAGGCTTTTTCTTTGAAAATGTCAGTTGAGCCTGAAGATCTTTTCCTTTTGACGTTTGGAACAGAAGCTTTTGAAGGTCGTTGTCGAAGATCACACGCCATATCTTCACACCGCCTAGATCAGCCGCCTTTTTCAGGGCAAGCAGGTGTTCTGCCATAGCTTCAAAATCGATTTTGTAGTTCTGGTATCTTCCGTCCGAGGTGAACTCGATATTATAACCTCAACTTTCGCACTTGGAGGAAATGTGTAACATGCTGTAATTATTAATAGTATAGCGTCGCAATCTGGGTTAAAATGGCTTTGTTCCCCAACAAATCCACTA
>JAMPXD010000157.1 GCA_023701365.1 Geobacteraceae bacterium | reverse complement strand
GGCGGGCAGGCACTAGATCCGATCCCGCTCTTTCAGGGACTGCGCCGGGTCGAGCCGCGCAACACTCCCACGTTTTTCAACTCGGCCATGAACTTCGACAACTTCTGGGATGGCCGCGCGCGTCATGACTTCAACGGCGGCAGCGTGTTTGGCGCCTCCGACCCGCAGAGCCATGTCATGGTCGATCAAGACGGAACCATCGTGCCGACCCGGCAGATCATCCGGTTCGTCAGCCTGGCTTCGCTGGCAACCGGCCCGGCGCTGAGCGACTTCGAGATGTCCTTCGCCGGACGCAACTGGGCCAAGCTCGGCAAGAAGCTGCTCCAGGCGGGCGTTACGCCTCTGGCCAACCAATTGGTGGATCCGAACGACAGCGTCGTCGGTCGCTATTCCGGCCAGAGAGTGTTCGTCGCGCCTCCAGCCGCACCGGGGCCTGTGAGCTTTCCCGGCAGGCCGGGGCTCAACCAATCGTACGCGCAGTTGATTCAGGCGGCTTTCTACGCCAACCTCTGGGACAACACGAGCCAGCATCTCGATGGCTGCTACACCGACGGCAATGTCGCAATCCATCCGAATCAGTGTGCCGCGGGCAGCGTCGCTATCCCGGTTCTCTCGGGTGGCGCGGTCGTCGATAGTCCCGCTGACCCGTTCGACAATTATGTCTTGACACCTGCCCCCGGTCTGGCCAACCCGGCCGACACTAACCAGTTCACCCAGATGGAAGCGAACATGCCCCTCTTCTTCGGGCTGTCGATACACGCCTGGGGCACGATCCTGGTGCCGGATGATACGCCGATGGACCGGTTCTTTGACGCGAATCCCGATTCACACACGACGTTCGGAGAGTCCGGCGAACCGGGGGTCGCTAACGATCTGCTCAATTGCTCCGGAGAGAATGGAACAGGCGGGGTGCAACCCTGTTTCACCGAGGCCGGGAACTTCAAGCGCGATCCGGGCGTCATAGCCAGGGTCGGCGTTACGATCGAGGGAGGTCAAGGCGGCACGCTGGTACCCTCCGGCGGCACGCGTGTGGCGGGCTCGGTGGACCCCTTGCTCGGTCTTGACTTCTTCCTGGGATCCAACCTGTCGCTCAAGAATCCCAAGTTCAGGTCTCTCCGCTGTGGTGAATGCCATGCTGGCGGCACCTTGACCGACCATACCGTTGAGATCAGTCACCAGGTAAGTTTTGGCGACCGAATCCAGGAGTTCGTCACTGGTCAACCCGGGGTCGAGCTCTTTCCTGAGGCCCTGGGCCGGGGCCGGATCATTTCCGGATTCCTGCTCGAGGGCGAGCTTCAGGAGAACGCCCAGGACGGGATAGAGCGCAACGTCGCAGACTTCTGCACTGTAGGGCCATGTACTAGTGACCCTGCGCACACGCCAGCGGGCGGGTTTCCCCAAGGCCAGGCCCTGTTCGACAACGGGGTGTACAACATCGGGGTGACACCCATTGCGAACGACGTCTCACGCGGAGGCAGTGACCCGTTCGGCTGGCCGCTTTCCCTGTCGCGCCTCGCGCTGAAGAACCTCGGCGGTGTGGACTACAGCTCGGGCGGGGATGATCCGCTGAACGGGTTCGCCCAGCCTCCCACCCCCGGGATTCCGCTGCCCAACTTCGACCCATCCATTGATACGACCAGTGGTGGATTGTTCGAACCAACTGCCCAGGACCAGCAGATCAACCCCGGTTTTGGGGAAGAGCCGGCTGATCCGTTGCTGCCTCCTCACCTGGCGCCATGGGCGAGCAACATCCCGGTGGGCGACGAGTCAAACATTGATGAGGTGTTCGTCGGCCTCAACACGCTCATGAGAGAGCCGATGCTGGAAGGATTCGTCGATTCATGGGGTCCTTTCAATCCCGCGGCCATCCTCGGCGAGGCCTTCAACAGTGCGAGACAACCGGAGATGGCCACGTGGCCGAACGTCAACCGGGTGAACGTGCAGGGCTCTTTCAAGGCGCCCCCGCTGCGCCAAGTGGCAAGAACCGGTCCCTACTTCCACAACGGCGGCAAGTTGACCCTCCGCCAGCAGCTTGACTTCTACATGCGGGGCGGCGACTTCCCCCTTACCAACTCCGCGCACCGGGACTTCCTGATCGCGAACCTGAACATTGAGGACGAAGCCCTGGGCGGTGTGAACCCGGACGGTACACCGGAATTCACTGACGCCCAGAAAGAGGAAATCGTAGTGTCCGTTATTGATTTCCTCCTTGAACTCACGGACGAGCGGGTGGACTTCCAGCGCGCGCCCTTTGATCAGGTCGAGATCTTCGTGCCGCTCGATGGCACCGCCCCAGATAACGGGTCGCTCACCGGGCTGGTGACAGCCGGCCGGCAGGGCTTCCTGAACAACACGACTGGTGATTGCGGTGGCGTAATCGGAGCCGGGCCGTGCTTCCGGCAGGTTCTGGCGACGGGAGCCGGGGGCACCGCGACTCCCGTCCCGAACTTCCTGGGGATATCGAGTGGCCCCCGCCTGGTTGGGGCGGCCGCGGACTGCGGTCCGGCTGCGAACAACCACTACTGTCGCTAAGCGGGTTCTTTCCTGCTCATCCCTTCTCCTTCCGGGGAGGGGATGAGCAGGAGGTCATGGAGAAAGTCATGATGATCACCAAGCTGATCCGTTTGATTGCCATCGCGGCCTTTACAATTGTTGTTTCTACAGGCGACATCCTGGCCTCACAGAAAGCGGCAGGCCCGGCCGCCGTTTCCGTTACCGATATCAAGGTCTCCTTCAAGCTGGACCCCCGGCTAACCCGGGGTTTGTACATGGGAGAGCGCTGGGTTTCGCCCCCCACCTATATCGGTGCGAGCGGTCAGGACACAATAGAAGCGAGAGCTCTCGGCATCGATGATAAGGGAAGGCCGGTCAACATACGCACCGAATGGATACCGATTGATCCTGAAATGGTGACGATAACGCCCGGTCGAGGCAATGAAGTCAGGATAACCGTGCGCCGGGCCGGAGAGAGTAGTCTGAAAGTGGCTGCCCCGGGGTTTTCAAGGGAGTTGGCGATCAAGGCCAGATCATATATGGGCAACTCCATCCTGGTGGAGATATCTCAATAATCTGGAGGTGGGGTGAATTCTTTTGCAGGCGCTCCAAAAACAGGCGATAAATTCCGCAATGTTGATGATGGCAATGAAAAAGGCCCGGGTTCTCCGGGCCTTTTTGTGCTGGCGAGTCAACGGAGCTACTTGACCACCTCAAGAAGCTCGACCTCGAAGACCAGCGTTGCATTGGGGGGGATGAGGCCGCCGGCGCCGCGCTCGCCGTAGGCGATCGCCGGCGGGCAGACCAGCTTGGCCTTGCCGCCCGGTTTCATCTTCTGTACCCCTTCGGTCCAGCATTTGATGACGCCGTTCAGCGGGAACTCGGCCGGCTGGCCGCGCTTGTACGAGCTGTCGAACTCCTTCCCGTCGGTCAGGGTGCCGCGGTAGTGCACCTTCACCTTGTCGGTCACGGCCGGGCTGGCTCCGCTCCCCTCCTTCAGCGACAGGTACACCAGTCCGGAGTCGCTCTTGACCGCCCCTTTCTCCTTGGCCGCCTTGTCGATGAACTCCTTGCCCGCGGCGGCAAGCACCTCCCCCTGGGCTTTCTGGCGTGCCTGGCCAAGCTCCTGGATCTTCTTGCTGTAGGCGTCGAGCTCTACCACCGGCGTCTTGCCGGTCGCTCCGTCCATGAGCCCCTGTTTCACGAACTCGAACTCCGCGGGGGTAAGGTTGAAGGAGGAAAGCTGGCGGGCAAGGGCAAGGCCGATGGCATAGAGGGTCTTCTGCTCTTCGGTCTTCGGTTCGTCCGCGGCGAACGCCGGGATCGCGAGCAGGGCGATGAGGGCGGCAATGATCAGTCTGTGCATGGTCTTCCTCTCCATTCTGATTGATGTGGAATGTGAACAGCTTGCAGTTTAGCAAATAATTCGGGACAGGCAAGGTTCCAAATTGCCGACTGCATCAAAGAAAAAGCAGTAACGAAAGTCAATTTCAGCCGCTGCCCTCACTTCTCCTGTCGTGGCCGGCGGCATGAGGTCATACGAAAAGCGGAGCGGGCGAGCAGACGTCATCCTCTGAATCGGCCTCTTCGCCACAGATGAAGCAGGCAACGTTCGGGTTGCAGCTCAGCTCCTTGATTCTGCTGGCCATTCCCTTGCCGCGCAAAACGCAGATATGGCCCTGATGTCTCTCCCTGCAGCTGCATAGCGGGAGCTCTTCCTGTTCCATGGCATTTCTCCCTCCCAACATCCTGAACTGCGGAATCAACAGCATGTTAGATTATACTACCATTTCTCCGGAACGCCTTTTCCGGCGGTGGCACGACATGGGGAGAAATGTGGTGCTTATCGTGCACGGTGCTGCCCAATTTATAGGCAAGTTCGCCCTGCGGGAATCCGGCATGCGCCTGGAACATCTGAAAAACAGCGGGATAGCCGGATTCGGCAATTTTGGCACGACAAATGCTGAGTAGTCGGTAACCTGACGGTTCATCCTTGAAGCAACCTTGGCAAAGGCGCCATCCATACTACACTTGGGTGCGCCTTTTTTGTTACAGACCGGGACCGGACCAGCGACCAGTGACCAGTGACCAGTGACCAGTGACCAGTGACCAGTGACCAGTGACCAGAGACCAGCGACCAGTAGAGGCAGACTCTTTCTACTGGATTCAAGTCTCAGGTCTCAAGTCTCATGTCTCCGGTCTCAGGTCTCAGGTCTCATGTCTCAGGTCTTCAGTCCCCCAGTTCCCGGCCTCAGAGGTTCATATGGCAAGACCAGATTACTACGACGCACCCGAGTGCGACATCCACCAGGAAAAGGGGGCACCCAAGTTCTGCAAGAAGTCGGAGCCGGGCGAGGGGACCGAGCGCTCCTGCGCCTACGACGGCGCCCGGGTGGTGCTGATGCCGATCACCGACGTGATCCACCTGGTGCACGGCCCGATCGCCTGCGCCGGCAACTCCTGGGATAACCGGGGCGCCCGCTCCTCCGGCTCCCAGCTCTACCGGCGCGGCTTCACCACCGAGATGCTGCAGAACGACGTGATCTTCGGCGGCGAGAAGAAGCTGTACAAGGCGATCCGGGAGCTGGCCGGCCGCTACCCCGAGGCGAAGGCGATCTTCGTCTACGCCACCTGCGTCACCGCCATGACCGGCGACGACATCGAGGCGGTCTGCAAGGCGGCCCAGGACAAGGTTTCCATGCCGGTGATCCCGGTCAACACCCCCGGCTTCATCGGCGACAAGAACATCGGCAACCGGCTGGCCGGCGAGGTGCTGTTCAAGCACGTGATCGGCACCGCCGAGCCGGAATACACCACCGACTATGACATCAACCTGATCGGCGAGTACAACATCGCCGGCGACCTCTGGGGTATGCTGCCGCTGTTCGACCGGCTCGGCATCCGGGTCCTCTCCTGCTTTTCCGGTGACGCCAGATTCGAGGAGCTCCGCTATGCCCACCGGGCCAAGCTGAACATCATCATCTGCTCCAAGAGCCTCACCAACCTGGCCAAGAAGATGCAAAAGAATTACGGCATGCCCTACCTGGAGGAGTCGTTCTACGGCATGACCGACACCGCCAAGGCCCTGCGCGACATCGCCCGCGAGCTGGACGACATCGTCAACGGCCTGGAAAAACGGGTCATGCAGGACCGGGTGGAGCGGCTGATCGAGGAGGAAGAGGCGAAATGCCGCGAGAAACTCGCCCCGTACCGGGAAAGGCTCTCCGGGAAACGGGCGGTCCTCTTCACTGGCGGGGTGAAGACCTGGTCGATGGTCAACGCCCTGGCCGAGCTGGGGGTGGAGATCCTCGCCGCCGGCACCCAGAACTCGACCCTGGAAGATTTCTACCGGATGAAGGCGCTGATGCACAAGGACGCCCGGATCATCGACGACACCTCCACCGCCGGGCTGCTGTCGGTCATGTACGAGAAGATGCCGGACCTGATCGTGGCCGGCGGCAAGACCAAGTTCCTGGCGCTGAAAACGAAGACGCCGTTCCTCGACATCAACCACGGCCGCTCCCATCCCTATGCCGGCTACGAGGGGATGGTCACCTTCGCCAAACAACTCGACCTCACGGTGAACAACCCGATCTGGCCGGTCCTGAACGGCAAAGCGCCGTGGGAGAAGGATAGCGCCGAGCTGGAGGGGGACCTCCTCCATGTGGAGGGGCTGGCGGCCCGCCTTGCCGCGGAGGAGATGCAGGAGTCGCGGGTCAAGGTGCCGGCCAAGAACGCCACCGTCAACCCGCAGAAGAACTCCCCGGCGCTCGGGGCGACCCTCGCCTACCTCGGCATCGACCAGATGCTCGGCCTGCTGCACGGCGCCCAGGGGTGCTCCACCTTCATCCGGCTCCAGCTCTCCCGCCACTTCAAGGAGTCGATCGCCCTCAACTCCACCAGCATGAGCGAGGACACCGCCATCTTCGGCGGCTGGGAGAACCTGAAGAAGGGGCTGAAAAGGGTGATCGAGAAGTTCGGCCCCCAGGTGGTGGGGGTCATGACCTCGGGGCTCACCGAGACCATGGGGGACGACGTGCGGAGCGCCATCGTCCAGTTCCGCCAGGAGAACCCGGAGTACGCGGACGTGCCGGTCATCCACGCCTCCACCCCCGACTACTGCGGTTCCATGCAGGAGGGGTATGCGGCGGCGGTGAAGGCGATCGTCGCCACCCTGCCGGAGGGAGGGGAGGTCATCAGGAACCAAATCAACATCCTCCCCGGCTGCCAGCTGACGCCGGCCGAGGTGGAGGAGCTGAAGGAAACCTGCGAGGCGTTCGGCCTCGACCCGGTGGTGGTGCCGGATATCTCCTGCGCCCTGGACGGCCACATCGACGAGACCGTCTCGGCCCTCTCGGTCGGCGGGGCGCCGGTCGCGCGGATCAGGGGGGCGGGCCGGAGCGTGGCGACCCTCTATTTCGGCGATTCCCTGTACGAGGCTGCCGAGACACTGAAAGAGCGGTTCGGCATCCCGGCCTATGGCTTTACCTCGATCACCGGCCTGGCGGAGAGTGACCTGCTGATGACCACCCTCTCCTCGCTGTCGGGCAATCCGGTGCCGGAGAAATTCCGCCGCTGGCGGAGCCGCCTGATGGACGCCATGGTGGACAGCCACTACCAGTTCGGCCTGAAGAAGGTCGCCCTGGCCCTGGAGGCCGATCACCTGAAGGGGATGACCGGGTTCCTTGCCGGCCTCGGCTGCGAGATCCAGGTCGCCATTGCCGCCACCAGGACCCGCGGGCTGGATCAACTCCCGGTCGAGAACCTCTTCGTCGGCGACCTGGAGGACCTGGAGCAAGAGGCCAAGGGTGCGGATCTCCTGGTTGCCAACTCGAACGGCCGCCAGGCGGCCGGCAAGCTCGGCATCAAGTCGCACCTGCGGACCGGGCTGCCGGTGTTCGACCGGCTCGGCGCCCACCAGAAGATGTGGGTCGGCTACCGGGGGACGATGAACCTGATTTTCGAGCTGGCCAACATCCTCCAGGCGAACGCGAAAGAGGCGCAGAAATTAGCTCACAACTAGAATCGGAACCTTTTTTAGCCACAGAGGACACAGAGGTCACAGAGGAAAGCCTAAGCATTCGCTCTGGGACAAGAAGCAGGCTTTACAACCTTAAAGTTTTGTTTTTCTCTGTGCTCTCTGTGACCTCTGTGGCAAAGTCTGAGGTTTTGGAAAGGTGGTTATTATGAAAGTAGCATTTACATCGACGACCGGCGAGATTATCGACGAGCACTTCGGCCAGTGTACGAGCTTCCACGTCTGGGAGATCGGCCCGGACGAGGCCTTCCTGGTGACCAAGGTCGGCGCCATCACCACCGGCGGCGACGAGGAGGACAGGATCGCGGCCCGGGCCAGTGCCCTTGCCGACTGCGCCATCGTCTACACCATGCAGATCGGCGGGCCGGCGGCGGCCAAGCTGGTGGCGAAAATGATCCACCCGATGAAGACCGGCACCGAGGTCCCGGTCGCCGAGATCGTCGCCAAGCTCCAGGAGGTGCTCCGGGGGAACCCGCCGCCGTGGCTGAAGAAGGCGATGAACAAGAGCGCCGCGCCGAGTTTTGCTGACGATGATATGGAGTAGTGAGGAGGAAATGCAGACAGCGCCAAAGATGTAGCAGAACGCGGCGCAGGTAGAGGTAGAGGTAAAGGTAGAGAGAAAGCTTTCTTTACCTTTGCCTGTGAGCGTAGCGAACGAATACCTTTACCTTGTCGGCATCTCTCCATCGTTCCAATAACAGACGAACAAATTTATCAACAACACCGCAGGAGGAGAAAACAATGGCTTACATCACAGGACTGAGAAGAAACAAAACCGAATACACCCCCCAGTTCATCGTCGCCATAGACGAGGAAACCTGCATCGGCTGCGGCCGTTGCTACAAGGTCTGCGTTCACGACGTGCTCGCTTATGAAGAGTTGGACGAGGACGATTCGGCCAAGATGTTCATGAAGGTGGCGAACCCGGGCAACTGTATCGGCTGTCAGGCGTGCGGCCGGACCTGCTCGAAAAAGTCGTTCTCCTTTGAGCCGGTAGTTCTTTAGATCGGAAGGCGGAAGGCGGAAGGCGGAAGGAAAGGCTCTGAAAAGCTTTTAACTTCCGCGCTTCCGATCTTCCGCGCTTCCGCACTGACAGGAGGTGTCCCATGCTGATCGCCGTAGCTTCCAAGGATGGTAAAGAGATCAACCAGCATTTCGGCCATGCGGAGAGGTTCCTGATCTACGACGTGGAGGGGGACGAGGCGCTGCTGGTGGATGAGAAGAAGGTGGAGCGCTACTGCTCCTATGACGCCGACCATCCGCTCCGCGCCCATATCCTCAAGGCGATTGCCGAAGCCCTCGACGGCTGCCGGGCGGTGGTCTGCGCCCAGATCGGCCAGTCCCCCCAGATGGAGATGGAACGGCTCGGCCTCGACACCTTCGTCGCCGACGGGGCGATTAAGCCGACGCTGCTGGAGCTGGCGAAGGTACTGTGAACGGCAGGTAAAGGTAAAGGTAAAGCAAAGGCGTTTTTCTTTACCTCTACCTGTGAGCGTCAGCGAACGAATACCTATACCTGCGAGCGGAGCGAGCATGTCGTTCAACCACTGCAATCTGCCCCCCTGGGTCATCGCCTCCCGCCATTTCAACGACAACCCGCAGCCGCTGGAGATCCAGGGGGTGCGGGACGCCAACCGCTTCCTGTTCCGCAAGCTCGACGGCATTCCCGACCCCGGCGAGCGGGCGCTCATCTTCAACGACTACATGTCGGTCAAGTTCCAGCTGCACCACTGGCAGGACCAGGCCTCGGAGAAGGCCCGGAAGAGCCTGAAGAACAGCTACCTCCGCTACCTGCGCGGCTGGATGATGGACTCCAACTCCATCGAGGGGGCGGTGCTCAAGGGGTGGGTGGAGAGCCGCATGGGGCTGCCGCCGACCTATCATAAGGTGAGAATTCCCAATATTCATGCCGAAGAGTACATGGTCTACGCCATCGATCGGACCAACGGCAGCGCCCGCACCAACGCCATCAACTCCCAGCTGGACATCCTCTACGAATACTGCCAGTACGAGTTGGCCCTGAAATACCCCGACTGCCGGACCGTCACCCTCTACCGGGGGACCTTCGACGCCAGCGAGCACGATCTGCTGGAGCGGATCGACAAGCGGCAGCAGATTGTGCGCCTCAACAACCTGGTCTCCTGCACCTCCGATGAGGAGCGCGCCTGGGAGTTCGGCTTCACCGTCTGGGAGATGCAGGTGCCGCTGGCCAAGGTTTTTTTCTTCAACGACCTCTTGCCCAACAGCATCATGAAAGGGGAGGGGGAGTACATAGTGATCGGCGGGGAATACCGGGTGCGGATGGTGCCGTGCACGGTATGAAATGCATCGGCTAAATTGTTGCG
>JAMPXD010000156.1 GCA_023701365.1 Geobacteraceae bacterium | reverse complement strand
TTCCGGACCCACCTCCTGGTCTCCCTCGGCTCCTGCCTGTTCGTGATCGTCTCGATCGATTTCTACCGGATTTACGGCAATTTCAGCGGCACGGCGCCGGTGGGGGTCGATCCCGGCAGGGTCGCCGCCCAGGTGGTGACCGGCATCGGGTTTCTCGGCGCCGGGGCGATCATCAGGGAGAGGGCCTCCATCCGCGGCCTCACCACTGCCGCCTGCCTCTGGGTGGCGGCGGCCATCGGCCTCGCCTGCGGCGCCGGCAGGTATGCCTCGGCCGTAGTGGTGACCTTCCTCGCCTTCGTCAGCCTCCTGCTCCTGAAGAAGGTGGAAAACCGGCTGAAACGGGACAACTACATCAACGTTAAGGTCTGGAGCGCCGATCTGGAAGGGCAGCTGGCGAGGATCGAGAGGGTGCTGGAGGAGTGCCGGGTCGAGGTGATGACCCTGGCGGTCGAAAAGGACCTGGAGCACCGGACTATCTTCCTTGAGTTCCAGGTGCGCTACCGTTCCCGCCAGCTGTCCTGCAGCATGACCGAACTGATCGCCGCCATCCAGGGGGTTAGAAAAGTCCGGGTTGAATAAAGCCTTGTATACGGAAATATTACATGCTAACATCCCCCCACTTTTCCCATCTATGAAGGAGGTGTAGATGCCGATCATCACCATATCGCGAGAAATGGGCACCGGCGCGTATCAGATTGCCAAGGATGTGGCAAAAAAATTGCGCTGCACCCTGGTCGATGGCACCAAGATTGCCGAGCTGGCCCCTAAGTATGGCTTGACTCCCGAGATGCTGCAGCGGGTTGACGAAAAACCCCCCTCATATATAACCGCCGAAGACCGGCTGCATGCTTCCTATCTGAACACCATAGAACTGATCCTCCTGGACTGCGTGAAGAAGGGGAACGTCATCCTCTACGGGAGGGGAGGGCAGGATCTCCTCTCGGCTCTCCGCCATGTTCTCCGGGTCCGCTTCATTGCCCCCTTTGACGAACGGGTGGAGAACTTCGCCGAACGCGAGTGGATCGATCCTGACCTGGCCCGGGAGATGATCCGAAAAAACGACCATCAGCGCGGCGGGTTTATCCATTTTTACTTCAACCGGGACTGGAACGACCCCCTCGGCTATGATCTTGTTTACAACACCTCCCGGCTTTCCCAGGGTGCGATTGTCGAAAGCATCGTGGCGGCGGCCAAGGACCCGAAACTGAAGCAGGCGGAGACCGAGGCCAACCAGATGCTGGAAGACGTCATCCTCTGCAAGCGGGTCGAAACGGAGCTCCTCAAATCTCCGGGGATCAGGAACTTGCATTTCAAGGTCGAGGCCCAGGATGGCGAGGTCACCCTCTCCGGCCATGTCCATGCCGATGAGGAGCGCCGCTGCGTAATCAAGACAACAACCAAGGTCGAGGGGGTCCGACGGGTGGAGGACAACCTCCAGGTGGTGGCCTACAAGGATTACAAGGCATAATGGTTCCAAGGAAACATAAAAAAAAGGCCCCGACGGGGCCTTTTTTTATGGGTTGGCGCTCTGTTCCTCCCGCTGCGCGCGGCGCAGTTTCAGTTCCTCGACCCAGTGGTAGGCGACCGCCAGGGCGCCGCGGCCGCTACCCATCTCGACGTCGTCCTCGATGCCGTGGAAGTCAGAGCCCCCCGTCTTGACGAGCCCCAGGCGAAAGGCCAGGCTTTCCAGGAAGATCATGTCGTCCTTGTAGCACATGTTGTTGAAGACTTCGATCCCGTCGAGCCCCATGGTAGCCAGCTCGGTGACCACCCCCTTCAGTGCCACCCTGTTATCGGTAACGGTCAGCGGGTGGGCGAGCACCGAGACCCCGTGCAGCCGCCTTATTTCCGCCAGGGCCTCGGCCATGGGGAAATAGCGCTTCGGCACGTTGCACGGCACCACGTAGCGGTCGAAGGCATCCTGGACGTTGCGGGCAAAACCCCGGGCGATCAATACCTGGGCGATGTGGGGCCTGCCGAGCGCCCCCGCGGCCAGGGCCTGGACCTCCTCGTAGGAGATCTCCCCTTTCCCCTCCTGGTTCAGTCTTGCATTGATCCTGGTGATGATGGCCCTCCCCCGCTCATCGCGCCGCGCCCGGAACAGGGCGAGCTTCTCCTGGAAGGCCGCGTCCAGGTGATCGATGAAATAGCCGAGCAGGTGGACGTCGTGGTACCCCCTGAATTCCACCGACAGCTCGATCGCCGGGATCACCTCCACCCCGAGCCGGGCGCCGGCCGCCAGTGCCTCATCGATCCCTGCCACCGAGTCGTGGTCAGCCAGGGCGATCGCCTGCAGCCCCTTTTCCGCGGCCATCGCCACCAGTGCGGCAGGGGTATGGACCCCGTCCGAATGGACGGAGTGAACGTGCAGATCCGTATAGCGTGCCATTTTGCTTTCTCCTTTGGCCAGTATAGTCCAGACGGCTCCCCCGTTCAACCGGAAATGGCACATCGCCCGGTTTCTGTTGCCTCGCCCCGCCGCATCGGCTACACTCAGAGAACGGAACAATCTCAGGGCGCCAGGGAGGGGAGATGAAAGACGCCGAGATCCACGAGGCGATGGCCATTCTGACGGAAGCGGTGCGGCAGTGGCAGACGCCGGCCGTCACCATCGTCTCCCAGCGGGAAGGGGACCCGTTCAAGGTGCTGATCTCCTGCATCCTGTCGCTCCGCACCCAGGACCGGACCACGGCCGCCGCTTCCGCGCGGCTGTTCGCCCTCGCAGACACCCCCGCCGAGCTGGCAGCACTCCCGGTCGAGACCGTGGAGCAGGCGATCTACCCGGTCGGTTTCTACCGGGTCAAGGCGGCCCAGCTCGGCGAGATCAGCCGGACCCTCCTGGAGCGATACGACGGGCGGGTCCCTGACGAGCTCGACGAGCTCCTGAAGCTGAAGGGGGTGGGGCGCAAGACCGCCAACCTGGTGGTCACCCTCGGCTTCGGCAGGCCGGGGATCTGCGTAGATACCCATGTCCACCGGATCTGCAACCGGTGGGGCTATGTCCGCACGAAGACGCCGGAGGAAACCGAACGGGCACTGCGCGCCAAGCTCCCGCAGGAATACTGGCTGGTCATCAACGATCTGCTGGTCACCTTCGGTCAGAACCAGTGCCTCCCCGTCTCCCCCCGCTGCTCGACCTGCCCGCTCTCGCACCTCTGCGACCGGGTCGGGGTGGCGCGATCGCGGTGAAGGATGAATTAGGAATTATGAGTCGGGAAATTTGGGAGCGAGCGCCTGTTTTTTTGAATTATGGTATTGTTTCTCCCTGCAAGAGAGGGTAATATTAAAAACATTGTCATTGCTATAATGCGTCATCTTTTGAAAGGAGGCCTGAAATGCTGAGAAATATCGGATTTTTGGGGCTGGGCACCGTCGGCAGGCACATGGCGGCCAATCTCGTCAAGGGGAATTACAAGCTCACGGTCTATGATTCCGAACCGAACATGGTCGCCGAGCTGGTCAAGCTGGGGGCCACGGCTGCTGCCACTCCCCGGGAAGCGGCCAAGGGGCAGGACGTGGTCATCCAGATCCGCCCCGAGAAGGAGCGGCTGAAGCCGGACATCTACGGACCAGACGGGGTCTTTGCCGGGATCGACCCGGGCACCATCCTGGTCGACATGGGGACCCACTCCCTGGAGAGCACCATGGAGATGGCCGAGGAGGCGGTGAAGCACCGGGTCATGTTCCTCGACGCGCCGGTCTGGGGAACCAAGGAGCATGCGGCGAACGGCCTCCTCACCATCCTCGCCGGCGGCGATCCCTCGCTGGTCGGCCGTTGCCGCGAGCTCTTCTCCTATTTCGGCCTGAACATCATCCACGTCGGAAACATCGGCGACGCCACCAAGATGAAGTTCATCGTCAACCTGGTCCAGGGGGAGCTGATGGTTGCCCTTTCGGAAGGGCTCGTTTTTGGCGAGAAGCTCGGCTTCAGCGCCGACAAGATTCTCGAGGTGCTCGACTCCGGCGGAGTCGCCTCGCCGCTGTTCCACTCCAAGGGGCGGACCATAGCCCGGGGGGACTTCACCCGCAACCTGGCGCTCAAGTATGTCGCGGAGCATCTCGAGCTGGTGATGGAGGCGGCGGCAAAGATCGGTCTTGAGCTTCCGCTGGCCGAGATGGCCTGCAAGCTCTACGAGCAGGGGGTCAAGGACGGCCGGGGCGAGGAGGATTTCTCGGCGGTGGTCAAGGTGCTGCGGAAGTAGGTTGTCTGCTCACAGCTGATAAAAAGGGGGGTTCCCGTGAGGGAGACCCCCTTTTTTTGTTAAGGCCCCCGCAACTTCACCTCTATTCTCATGAAGCCCACTCTGGTCACCGCGGATATTTCTGGTAATCTCCTTTTGTAGCCTATTTCACGCATCCAGGAAAGGGCGAACAGTGGCGAAACGGATCCTCTTTATCCTGACCCTTCTTTTGCTGGACAGCTTCGGACCGGCCTTTCTCCCAGTCGTCGCGAGTTTCGTCCCGATTACGGCGGCAGCGGCCTGGGCGGAAGCGGAGGGGAATGCCGCCGCCCCCTCGTCTCCGGCCGCCGCCGGGGCGGAGCGCGTTGTTCCGGAGGGCACCCAGGCGCCGCCGGAAGAGGCAGAAAGCGGCGAGGAGCCGGAACAGCTCGGCGAAACACTGGAGGACGTGCTGGAAGATTCGGAGGCGGCGATCGACCAGACCCATGCCAGGATATCCCGGGGGATCTTTACAATGGCGACCTGGCTCGACTCCTTCTTCGGCGACGAGCGGAGCGAGAGCGAAATCCAGAAATCCCGCCTCAGGCTCGGTGTCTCCGCGCTGATCAAGGAGCGGGAGGGGGTCCGGTTCGATGTCCGCCCCAATTTCCGGCTCGACCTGCCGCTGCTCAAGGACCGCCTCCATCTCCTGCTGGAAGGTGAGGAGGAGGAAACGGAGTTCCAGTCAGCCACCCTGCAGGAGGTCCGGCAGCAGTTCATCAACACCCCCGGGGAGAACTTCTCCGCCTCGCTGCGCTACTTCTTCGAGTCGACCAAGGAGCGCAACATCAGTGTCCGGCTGGGGATACGCTTTCCGGATGCCGTGCCTGCCCTCCTGGTCGAGCCGCGCTACCGCCAGAGCCGCGCCTTCGACTCCTGGCTGCTCCGGTTCACCCAGCGGCTCATTACCCTTTCGAACTATACCATGGAGGTGCGGACCACATTCGACCTCGACCGGGTGCTCTCCGACAAGCTGTTCCTGCGCTGCACGGCCGACGGTTCCTGGTTCAGCGAAAGGCACGGCTATTTCTACGACCTGCGGGCTGCGCTTTTCCACCGCCTGAGTCCCAGGCGCGTGCTGGAGTACCAATGGAACAACTTCTTCCAGACCAGCCCCAGCCACAATCTGGAAGAGATCCGACTGCGGGTCCTCTACCGGCAACAGTTCTGGCGGGAATGGCTCTACTACGAAGTCGGCCCCCAGCTCACCTTTCCCCGGGGGCGTGACTACAAGTACACGCCGGGGATCTTCCTGCGGCTGGAGGCGATCTTCGGCGCCTATTGGACTGTTCGCTAGTTAATTTGGTGCCCTTGAGAATGCAGGTTTTTTTGGGGGAGGGCGATCAATAATATCTGCCCATTATTTGGGCAAAATGCTAACTTTCATGTTTTATTGACCGCTTATGCTTTTTACGCCTGATTTTACCCACAAGGTTATCCACAGCAAAAGTTGATAATAAATCACGACCATCAAGCCTTTGGGTATTCAGGAAATAAAGTTATCCACTTTTCCGCATAATTACGTAAGTGCGTCAATGATATGACGCATTTGCGGCCGAATATGTGCAGGCATACCTGCACGGTTCATTCAGTCGCCCCCCTTCTGTAAACGCCGCTCTTTCCCCCCTCCTTGTAGAGGAGGGCGATCTCGCCGATGGTTATCCCCTTCTCCGTCCCCTTGCACATGTCGTAGATGGTGAGGGCCGCCACCGAGGCGGTGGTCATAGCCTCCATCTCCACCCCGGTCCGCTCGAAGGCCCGCACGGTCGCCTCCACCGTCACCGTCCCCTTTTCCGGGTCCGTCCTGAAGTCAACCGCCGCATGGTGGATGGCCAGCGGGTGGGACAGGGGGATCAGCTCCGGCGTCTTCTTGGCGGCGGCAATCCCCGCCAGCCGTGCCACGGCAAGGACGTCCCCCTTGGTGATCCTGCCCGCGAGGATGGCCGCGAGCGTCTCCGGCTTCATCCGGACCGTAGCAGTGGCCACGGCGGTGCGCAGCGTCGGCTGCTTGTGGCTCACGTCGACCATGATCGCCTGTCCCTTGTCGTCAAAATGATTAAAAGACATACTTATCTCCTATAACCCGAAACTCAAAACTAAAAACTAAAAACTAAAAACTCAAAACTCAAAACTAAAAACTAAAAACTAAAAACTAAAAACTAAAAACTGCCGTTACCCTTCCAGCATCTCCACGTTGCCGGAGAGGATATGGACATCCACCTCCTCGCCCGGGGCAAACGAGGTGCGGTCGGCGGGAAGCACGGCGATGGCGTCGGCCAGCAGCATGGTCTTAAGTATCCCCGTGTTCTGGTCGCCGGAGCTGTACGCCAGGTAGCGGCCGTCCGCGGAGGCGAGCCTGACCCGCAGGAAGTTGATCTTCCCCGGCTTTTTCCGGACCTCCCCCTGCAGGACCGCTCTTATGAAGGGCTTGATTACCCGCCGGTGTCCCATCATCTTAAGGAGCGCCGGCCTGACGAACTCCTCGAAGGTGACCATGGTGGAGACCGGGTTGCCCGGGAGCGAGAAGACCGGCTTGCCATCCTTCACGCCGAAGGCGGTCGGTCCTCCCGGCTTTATATCGACCCGCCAGAAGAGCTGGGACACTCCCAGCTCGGCGAGCACCTCCCGGACGAAGTCCCGGTCCCCGGCGGAGACCCCGGCGGAGGTGATCAGGGCGTCGGCCTTCAACCCCTCGATCATCTTCTCCCGGTGGCTCTCCGGATTGTCCCGGGCAATGCCGAGGATCAGCGGCACCGCGCCGATCTCTTTCACGGACGCCGCCAGCGACAGGGCGTTCGAGTTGATGATCTTTCCCGGCACCGGCGGCTCTCCCAGCTCGATCAGCTCGTCGCCGGTGGAGAGGATCGCCACCTGGGCCCGGCGCTGGACCGGGACGACGGCCTTGCCGAAGGAGGCGAGCATGCTGATCTCCGGCGGCCGGATCATGGTTCCGGCGGGGATGACCAGGTCGCCGGCCGCCACGTCCTCCCCCCGGAAGCGGATATGCTGGCGGGGTTTCACCGGCTCCCGGACGATGACGGCGGCGCCGCCATCCTCCGTCTCTTCCACCGGGACCACGGCGTCGCAGCCGGGGGGGATCGGGGCGCCGGTCATGATCCGGATGGCGCACCCCGGCTCCACGGATCCGTTCACTTCCCCGCCCGCCGGGATATAGCCGGTGACGTTCAGGGAAACGGGGGTCGCGGCGCAGTCGGCGGCGCGCACGGCGAAGCCGTCCATCGCCGAGTTGTCGCAGAGCGGCATGTCCCAGGGGGCGACCACATCCTCGGCGATCACCCGGCCGAGGGCGTCGAGGAGCCCCACCCGCTCGACGCCGAGGGGGGCTACGCGGTCAAGAATGATGCTGCGGGCTTCTTCAAAGGTCGGCACTTTTGGTATTCTCCTTCCTTCACAGGGGATGCTGCCGCCGGAGCCGGCCCGGCCAACTCTCCGGCGACGAGGTGGATCAGCTCGCCGCCGAGCCGGTCAGGGTGCTCCGGGTCGTGGGTGGTCATGATGACGGTGGTGCCTTGGCCGGGGAGGGCGACGACCAGCTTCTCGAGCAGGTCGCTCGTCTGCCGGTCCACGTTGGCCAGCGGCTCGTCCAGGAGGAGCACCCGGGGGCGCAGGACCAGCGCCCGGGCCATGGCGACCCGCTGCGCCTCGCCGCCGGAGAGCTCCCGGGCGCGGCGCTGGCCGAAACCGGCAAGGCCGACCAGATCCAGGGCCTCCTCCACCCGGCGGTGCTGCTCTTCCCCCCGGATTCCCCGCATCCTGAGGCCGAAGGCGACGTTCCCGGCGACGCTGCCGTTGAACAGGTAGGGCGCCTGGTGGAGCAGCGTCACTTCGCGGCGGGGGGTCAGGAGCGAGGCGTTGTTCCAGCGGACCGGCCCGCCGCCGTAGATCAACTCGCCCGAACTGGGCTGGGTGAGGAAGGCGAGGATGGAGAGGAGGGTGGTCTTCCCCGAGCCGTTTGCCCCGGTGAGGGTGTAGAGTCTCCCCGCACGGACGGCAAGGTCGTCGATGGCGAGGACCGTCCGTTGGCCGTAAGATTTGCGAATGTTGCGGAGCCGGTAGATTATGGACACGAACGGTTACCTCTGCTGGAGGATGTTGAGAAAAAGGTTCGCCAGGAGCGCCACCGACATCAGGATCAGCCCGAGAGCGAGCCCGAGGGCGAACTCTCCCTTGCCGGTTTCCATGGCGATCGCCGTGGTCATGGTCCGGGTGTAGCCGCGGATGTTGCCGCCGAGCATCATGGCGACCCCCACCTCGGCGATCACCCGGCCGAACCCGGCGATGACCGCGGCCATGATCCCGAAGCGGAGCTCCGCCACCAGCTGCCGGACGCTCTGGAATGGCCCGGCCCCGAGGGTGAGGGCCGTCGGGATTATGCGCGGATCGGCCCCCTGGACCGAAGTAATGGTATAGTTCGCCACGATCGGCAGGGCAAGGACGGTCTGGCCGATCACCATCGCCTCGGGGGTGAACAGCAGGCCGAATCCGCCGAGGGGACCCTGCCGGCTGACGATGCCGTAGATCACCAGGCCGATCACCACCGTCGGCAGCGCCATCAGGGTGTTGAGCAGGGTGATGACCCACCTCTTGCCGGGGAACTCGGCCACCCCGATGGCCACCCCCACCGGAACGCCGGCCAGGGAGGCGAACAGGATCGACCAGAGGGAGACGCTGACCGAGGTCACGACCGCGCTCACCACCTCTCCGTCGAGGGAGACGATCAGCGCAAAGGCGGTGCGGATTGATTCGATGAGAAAGTCCAATGTTACCTCGGAAGACCAGGGCACTGTGACCTGTGACCTGTGACCTGTGACCTGAGACCTGAGACCTGAGACCTGAGACCTGAGACCTGAGACCTGAGACCTGAGACCTGTGACCTGTGACCTGTGACCTGTGACCTGTGACCTGTGACCTGTGACCTGTGACCTGAGACCTGAGACTTGGTCCCTGGTCCCTGGTCCCTGGTCCCTGGTCCCTGGTCCCTGGTCCCTGGTCCCTGGTCTCAAGTCTCCAGTCCGCCCTGGTCCCTGGTCTCCAGTCTATTTCTTGTAGATAAAGAACACCGGCTCACCGTGGGCCTTGTAGTCGGCGATGATCCGCAGCCCCTCTGAACCGGTGACGTAGTCGATGAACCGCATGGCTAGGTCATGCTTCACGTGGGGGTGCTTCTTCGGGTTGACGGCGATGATCCCGTAGGGGTTGAACAGCCCCTTCTCCCCCTGGAACAGGATGACCAGGTCGGTCTTCTGCCCCTTGAAGGCGTTGAAGGTCCCCCGGTCTGCCAGGGTGTACCCCTGCCGCTCGGTGGCCATGGTGATTACCGGCCCCATCCCCTGGCCAGCCTCCACGTACCAGCTCCCTTTCGGCTCGACCCCGGCCGCCTGCCAGAGCTCCTTCTCCTTGGTGTGGGTCCCCGACTTGTCACCACGGGAGATGAAGGTGGCCCCCTTGGCCGCGATCAGCTTCAACGCCTCGGCGGCGCTCTTCGCCTTCCCTATCCCGGCCGGGTCACCCTTCGGGCCGATGACGACGAAGTCATTGTACATCACGTCCTTGCGGTTCACCCCGAAGCCGTCGGCCACGAACTTGTCCTCCAGCTTGCGGGCATGGACGAAGACCAGGTCCACGTCACCCGCCTCGCCGAGCTT
>JAMPXD010000155.1 GCA_023701365.1 Geobacteraceae bacterium | reverse complement strand
TTTCTCCCCTGTTCCTTGGCCCGGTACATGGCCATGTCGGCGTTCCGGAGCAGGCTGTCAACGTCTTTCCCGTCCTTGGGATAGACGGAGATGCCGATACTGCCGGTGCTGACTATTTCATGGGTTTCCAGGAGGATCGGCTTCATGAGCGCATCCAGTATCTTCCGCGCTATGACGGCGACATCCTCGGCATGGGAGAGCGCTGAAATGACGATGACGAATTCATCTCCCCCCAGTCTGGCGACGGTATCGTTTTTTCGCAGGCAGTGCCCGAGCCTTTCCGCTGCCACCTTGAGAAGCCTGTCGCCGATGGAATGGCCGAGGGTATCGTTGACCTCCTTGAAACGGTCGAGGTCGAGGAACAGCAGTGCCAGCCTCTGCTCCGCCCGCTCTGCCTGGGCGAGCGCCTGCTTCAGGTGTTCGCTGAACAGCATCCGGTTCGGCAGGCCGGTGAGGGTGTCGTAGTAAGCCAGTTGCTGGATTTCCCGCTCGGCCCTCTTGCGCTCGGTGATGTCCCGGGAGACGTGGACCACCTGGACGATCTTCCCGCTTTCGTCCCTGACGGGGGAGACCGAGATCTCCACATCCCGCCTGACCCCTTCCCTGCCAAGGTGAACGTGATGGGCCTGGGAGAAATTGCCGGTGACCACCGTTTCCAGGAGTGGACAGGGGTGGTCTTCGTGGCAGCACGACTCGGACAGGGCGTGGGTCACTTCGTAACAGGTCCTGCCGAGCGCCTGCTGTTCCTCGATCCCCAGCTCATCGAGGAACACGGAGTTGACCATGACCAGCCGGTAGTCGCTGACGTTGATGATCGAGACCGCATCGTTCATGCTGTCGAGAATCCTCTTGGAGAACCGGTGCGACTTGCTGAGAGATGCCTCGGCCTGCTTCCGCTTGTTCAGGGTGAACTGGGCATATATGCTGAACGCCATGATGATGATGGTGATGAGCAGGCGGCTCCAGACCTCGCGAAGGTCCGCGGTGAACACTCCGCCGATGAAGTTGTCACGGCCGTCAGCGGAAATAAGAAAATCGACGACGCTGTGAATCAGCCAGACCGCCAGGCTGATCCCGGTACCGAAGATGATGAGGCTGCATGAGTGAAACAGCCTTTTCCCCGAATTATTGCAGGTTCCGGGACCCATGACACTGTCAGGCCGGTTTCGATGATCCATTGGTCCGCCACTCCCTCGCTCTGAACGTGAACCGTTCCGGTCGCCGTTGCGACATCGGTTGAGTTTTCCTTCCGAAGCAAGTTTCATTCCTCGGGGAGCCGGGAGGGCAGGAGGGGGGGTGGTGATTGCAAAAGAACAGGGATTTATTCTGTATCTTTCCGCTTTTTTATTCACGTAGTCGTTTCTTGTCTCGTTTCATATGCTTTGCAGGATGCCATTCTCTACGGTGACGAGGGGCATTTCCCCCACACAGCCGGGTTGAACTGCCCAAACCGGGTGATTTCAACCACGCCCGGCTCACCGGCAGCCCACCAGGCAGAGGAACCGGATGACCAGGCGGTAGGTGAGCCCCCAGAGCACCGTCTGGCCCGGCTCCAGGACCCGGATGGCAGGGCGGACCAGGGTCGTCCCGCCAAAACTGACCGTTGCCTCGATGTGGCGATTCGGGTCGCACAGCGTTTCCAGCGGCACCCGGAAGGCGCTGCGGACTTCATCGCTCAGCCTTAAAGGGGGATGCTCTGCCAGTCCATAGACGAAGCAGGCGACCCGGACCGGGAGGTGGGCGCCGGTTATCTCCGCCAGTCGTCCCAGGTAGCGGGCTTCTCCCAGGTCCAGGCCGATTTCCTCCCGGGTTTCCCGTTCGGCGGCCAGCCGCTCGTCACCGTCGTCCGCCTCCACCTTGCCGCCGGGAAAGCCGAGGTCACCAGACCAGGGGTCGCCGACGTGCTTCGCCCTCTCGATGAAGAGCAGTTCCAGGCCCGACCGGGATGCGCAGAGGATCAGGGCGACGGCCGCACGGGTGCGCAAGTCGGCCGGAAGGGGGGGAGGCCGATGGGCGTCCAATATTTTCCGGATGTCGTCATACGAAGGCGCAGCAGGGTTCATGGAATCATCTTACCCTTTTGCCGGGAAAAAATAAAGACAGGTGAGCACCCGTCCCGGGAGGCCCGGCTGGTGAGGGGAAAACAGGGTAAAGCTTGACTGGAGGCCGGGAATCTGCAATATTCTTATGCTATGATAAAACGTCAGACAACCATCAACAGAATTTTCAAGGTGTCCGGCATCGGTCTCCATACCGGCCGGGAGGTCACCCTCGAATTCCTCCCCCGCAGGGAGTTCGGCATCGCCTTCGTCCACAACGGCCGCACCATCGCGGCCCGCTACGACAAGGTGGCCGATACCCGGCTCTCGACCCAGGTCGCAGAGGACGGTGCCTCGGTTGCCACCATCGAGCACCTGATGGCGGCCTTCTATTTCTCCGGGATCACCAACTGCCTGGTCTACATCGACGGCCCCGAGGTCCCGATCATGGACGGCTCCGCCTGGGAGTTCTACCAGGAGGTGTGGCGCGCCGGGGTGTACGAGTTCCCCGATTCAGGGGTCTACCTGAAGGTGCTCCGCCCGGTGGAGGTGCGGCACAACGACGCCTACGTGAAGGTGAAGCCCCTCAATACCCTGGATATAACCATGTCCATTGAGTTCAGGGCGCCGGTGGGAAAGCAGAAGAAACAGGTCACGGACGTGGAGAACGCCTTCGCCATCATCAATTCCCGCACCTTCGTCCTCCACGAGGAGATCGAGGCGATCCGCAAGGCGGGGCTGGCAAAAGGGGGGTCGCTGGACAATGCCGTGGTGATCGGGGGGGACGCCATCGTCAATCCCCATGGCCTTCGCTACAAGAAGGAGCTGGTGAACCACAAGATCCTCGACCTGATCGGTGACCTTTATACCTGCGGCTTCCGCTTCCTGGGCCGGGTGGAGGCGCACAAGACCGGCCACTACCTCAACAACCTCCTGCTGAAGGAGATCTTCTCCGACCCGGCGAACTACGCCATCTATTGATCTCTCGTCGCACCTTACTCAACGGTGAGCGGCTTGCGGAGCGGAAGGAGGGGTACGCCGAGTGGCAGCTCCTGGAGGAAGGGTAACCTCCCCTTACGTTGTTTCCCGCCCGAAGGCAAGGCGCTACCCGAGCCGCAGTTCGGAAACCATGACCTGCCAGAGGGCCAGCCCGCCGAACGTCCCATAGAGAATCAGTGCGGTGAGCGTCAGGCGGCGCTGGATGAGGGGGAGCTCCGCCGACAGGCTGGCGATCCCGCGGAACGGCTGGAGTGCTCCCACCCCCAGTCCCACCACCCCTCCCCCGAGCAGCGTCAGGTAGAAGAGATAGCCGACATGGCCATATTCCCGGTGCAGCATGCAGAACGGGCAGTGATGGGCGGGGAGTGCATAGACGTAGACCGGGATCGCGGAAACAAGCGCCACGCACCCCAGGGCAAAGGTCAGCGCGGCACAGGAGGCGAACAGGTACTCACCCCTCCCCTTCAGCAGCAAACAGCCGCCGCAGGCGAGGGTCAGGACGATGGCGACGGCCAGGGCGGCCAGCAGCGGGACCACCGGCAGAAGGGCCAGGGTCGGGGCAATCCCGCGCTGCGCAGCACCGAACAGGCTGCCGCAGCAGGAAGTGATCACATGGGGGCGCAGGGCGAGGAAGTGCAACCCCTGGACTGCCGTCTCGGCCAGCACGAGTGGGGTGATTACCAGGAGCAGACGGTACTTGACCCGGATCAGCGGGTAATCGTACCCCCGGTTGTCCGCATGGTTGACGACCAGCCAGAGCCCGGAGAGGATGAAATTGGCCAGCTTCAGGAGCAGGGCGGGATAGCCGTAGCGGTTCAGGTTGAGGGTCCCGGCAGCGCACATCGCCCCGGAAAACAGGGTGCAGAGAGTATCGGCGGTATGGATGAAGAGAAACAGAGAGAGGAGCTGGAAGGCGAAGGCGGAGGCCATCACCGTGGCGATCAGGTAGGTACGGCGCTCGAGAGAGACCTGGAGCTCGCTGCCGCTCGTGAGGTTCCAGTGCCGGATGATCCGCACCGCAAAGAAGGAGGCGAAGAGGAGCATGGCGCTGGTCAGCAGGGAGCCGGTGAGGAGGGCGATGATGGCCGGATGGAGGATCACGGCGCCCCCCCGCCGGCCACCACCCTGCCGTCCCGCATCTCCACGACCCGCTCTACCACCCCGGCTTCGCAGACCAGCGGGTCGTGGCTCGCCATGATGATGGTCTTTCCCTCCCCCTTGAGGCGCGCCATGAACTCCAGGAATTCACCGGACAGTTTCGTGTCGAGATGGGCGGTCGGTTCATCGGCGACGATGACCGCCGGGTCGTTGATCAGGGCGCGGGCAATGGCCACCCGCTGCATCTCCCCACCCGACAGCCATTCCACCCGGGTGGCGGCCCTTCCGGCCAGGCCGAACAGCTCCAGAAGCGCCAGTGCCCGCCCCCTGAGGAGGGAATGGCTCTCCCCGCAGGGATAGGCGGGGAGCATGACATTTTCCAGGACGCTGATCCCCCTGATCAGGTTGAACTGCTGGAAGATGAAGCCGAAGGTGCGACGCCTGATGTCGGTCAGGAACCGCTCGGGGAGGCTGGTGATCTCCCGCCCGGAGAGGATGATCCGGCCGGCGCTGGGGCGCGCCATCCCCCCCAGAATGCTGAGGAGGGTGGTCTTCCCCGAGCCGCTCGGCCCCTTCAGCACGGTGGCCTGGCAAGAGGCGATGGCGAGGGTGATCCCCCGGAGGGCGACATACTCGTTGGGTTTCCCCTGGTTGAAGGTCTTATGTACGTCAAGCAGTTCGATCATGGCACGTTACACTTTGCACTTTGCATTTTGCACTTTGCATTTTGCACCTCCTCACCCCCTCATCACCGCATCGGGATCGACGGTAGCCGCCCGCCAGGCGGGAACAATGGTCGCCACAGCATAGGGAACCACCACCAGAAAGAAGAGGACCGCCAGCTGGGCGAAGTCGAGGGAGGGGGTGAGCCGGAACCGGGGGTAGAGCACCGACCACCCCTTGAGCACCGGTTCGAAGAGGGGGGCCGCGGCAACAAAGACGTGCAGGTAGGCGAGGACCACCCCCGCCAGAAAGGCGGAGAGCGAGATGACCGACCCTTCCCAGAACTTCATCGCCAGCACGTCGCCGGTCTCCCAGCCCACCGCCTTGAGGATGCCGATCTCTCTCCGCTCCTCGGCGGAGAGGCCGGTCGCCTTATCCCAGGCGAAGATGAGGAAGGCGAGGAGCGCCCCGGCGAGAATGGCAAGCAGGATGCCGCTGCGCCAGCTGAAGGCCGCGTCATAGGTGCGGAGGATCTCGCTCCGGGCAATCGGCCGGGTGTCGGGGAGAAGCCTGGCGATCTTGGCGGCGATGGTGGGCACCTCGGCGGGGTTGGCGACCGCTACCACCAGGTCGGTGGCCACCCCGGCCGGCACGCCGAACAGCATTCGGAAATCTTCCGCAGTGAGGAGGATCAGGTCGCTGGAGACCAGCTCGGTCGAAGCTGGTAGTACCCTGGCCACCGTCAGGCTGACCAGCCTGCCGTCATGGGTGTGAAACGGCATGATGTTCCCCTCGCTCGCCATGCTGCTTCGCGCCACCCCCTGGCCGACCGCGATCTCCCCCAACCCCCCGGCTTGCTCCTCCGGCACCACCAGCGTATAGTTGGCGCCGAACAGGGGGTCGTAGTAATACCCCCACAACCTTCCACTCACCGCGCGCACCCCCCGGATCGCCCCGATCTTCCCCATGTAGTCCAGGGGGATCAGGTCATGGCGGCCAGCCACGATCCGCTGCACCACCAGCTCCGGGGCATCGGCGAGTACCGCGGCGGCCTCCTTCCTGATGGCCTGGGTGAACAGCATGACAGAAGCGAGCAGGAACACCACCAGGGTATAGACCACCAGAAGTGCCCCGTTCTTCCCCTTGCGCCGCAGCAGCGAGGAGAGGGTGAAATCGATGATGCATCTCTGTTTCTCAACGCCTCCCATGGGTCCTCACATGAGGGGGGGGCGGCATCAGGGAGCCTGACGGGAAATGCTCGAGGGAGATGGGATAATCCTGGAAAGGGCTATGCAGGTCGGCCATGGCGGGGTGTCTCGTGTAGCGCGCATCGGTGAACAGTGCGAGGTCGGTGAGCGCAAGGCTCTTCACCAGCCACCGCTTCTGCGCCAGGGCCTGCGCCGCTCCCCGCCCGCGCAACCCGGCATCAGCCGCTATGACGAACAGGGCCGCCAGGCCGAGGGCCGTGAAGGAGATGAATACCGTCGATCTGCGCAGGGTCATGGCAGTCACTCCAGCTCGCGCAGGAGAGCGGCGGTCACCTCGCGGAACCTGACGATCCGCGTCCCTCTATGATCCCGCTTGAACTCCATGGCATCCGCCTTTCTGGCAAAGGGTATCAGTTCCCGCCCCATGGGTCCGAGGACGTCGCTGCCGAGGACGTACCAGGCGCTCAAGCCGTCGACCAGGTCGAGGCTGTAGTAGTCGGTGACCGAGAGTGAGGCGATCTGCGACACGGACTTGCCAGGGGCATACTTTTTCAGGTTCAGGTAGTAGATGAACATGTCCTTGGTGCCGTCGAACGCGGCATGGGAGCCGTCCCGGTAGACGATCCGGGCCGCGAAGTCGGGATACTTGGCGACAAACATGCCGCAGACCGGGCACTTGTCCTGGGGCGAGAACCTGGCAGGTTTATCCGCCCCCGCCGCAACCGTCGCCACTGCGAGCAGCACCAGCGCAATCCCCGTTATAAACTGTTTCATGGCAACCTCCCTTCACAACCAATGAGAATTCCAGGCGGTTAATCGAGGTCGATCCACCCCTGCGGGGCAATGAACCCCTTCTTTCCCACCCGGAGCGGGTCCACCGCGACGATGTACGCCCCCAGGGCACCTATGCGCCGGTTCTTGCCGTAGGTGATCGGCGGGGTCAAACCGGTGTCGAACTGGTAGAGTTTTTCCAGTGAAGTTATCAACAGTTCCCGGCTCAGATCCTTGCCGGCCAGCCGCAACCCCTCGACCAGGACCCTGGCGGCCGCATATGCCGATATCTGCGCCGCCAGGTGCGAGACGGGAAGATTGTGCCTCTTCAGCAGGGCGGAGAGTCCGGCGCCACCCCGTTTCTTCCGGTCTTCCGGGAGCGAAGGGAAGGCCAGGTAGACCCTCCCCTTGAAAGCGGGCGGGATGTCGGCTATCCCCTTCCCCAGGAGCGCGCCGGGCATGAAGAAATAAGGGACACGGTCGAAATGCCCGGCCTCCCTGAGCAGCCCGACTGCCTCGGCCTCCCCCCCGAGAAATATGACGAGCTCGGCATCCTCTCCCTTAAGGCGCTGGGCCGTGCCCCCCGCATCAAACAGGTTCGGGGGATAACCGATCTTCACCACCCTTGTCCACCCCCTGTCCCGACAGGCCTCCTCGGCGGCGGCGGCAATTTTCGCCAGCTCCTCCCGCAAAGGGTGGAGAATGACGATGCGGGGGTTGTCCACTCCGACGTTCCGTGCGGCGAAACCGACAAGTGCGCGGGCCTGCTCCCCGAGGCCCGCATAGATGTAGAAAACTTGCCTGTTCAAGGCAAGGCTGCCCAGGGGAAAGAGCGTGAAGGGGCCGACTACCGGGATATTCCCGTCAGCCGCGACGGAGGAAAGCTCCCTCTCCGATCCGGGCGTAACGGGGCTCACGATGGCGAACGGCAGCTTTTCCTCGATGAACCGCCTGTAATGCCCCGCCGCCATCGCCCCGCTGCCCGCCTTTTCCACGATCAGCTCCAGTTTGCGGCCGTAGATCCCCCCTTTTTCGTTGATCTCGTCGAAATAGGCCGAGGCCGTGTTCTTCATCGCCTCTCCCATTGCCGCGGCCGGGCCTTCCGCCGGGAGGAAAGTGCCGATCCTTATGGCCGACTCGGAAAGTCCGGGGTCCAGGTAGGTCCCAAGGCGCTTGAGGTAAGCAATCAGGTCGTCCAGGTCCTGATCGGCGATGTCGTAAACCGGCATGGAGGGATCGCCCTGTTTTCCCCCCGGATAGACCCCGTCCAGCATGTAGCTCTGCAGGCTCTCTTCGCTGAACGGGGGGTGCTCAGTGCCGTCGGGATGGATATGCCCGTACGATTTCATCAGGTATTTCCAGGTGATGTTGCTCGGGATGACGCCGCTTTCGGGCCTGCCGAGGCCGTCGTAACCGTGACAGCTGGCGCAGGTCGCCAATTCCCCCGGCACCTCGAGGAGCTCTCTGCCGAAGTAGGCCGTGACCGGTCTACCGGCAAGGGTGGTCCCCGAGAAGTAGATCTGCCTTCCCCGTTCCTCCTGCGGCGACAGGCCGGGATATGCGGCAAACCCCGGCGGCCGGGAAAACAGCAGAAGAAAGGCCGTCATGAGGGTGAGGGTGAGGGAAAAGCGCGCCATGGCCGGTTACCTGACACCCTTTTCTTCTTCACTCAATTTCAGCAGCATTTCGGCCAGGGTCTTCGCCTTTGCGTCCGGGCTCGCCTTCAGCCAGTGGCCGGTCTTCAGGTTGCCGAGGAGGAGGAGGGCGGCATGGTCCTCCGGGTTTTCCGTGTAATTGCCCAGCTTGTGGTTTATCCAGTCCACGTTGCCTTTCTTCCCAGTCAGGAATGTCCACCCCTTTCTTGCCGCAAAAACCTTGGCGTATTCCCTGACCTTGTCCGGGGTGTCCCGTTCCGGGTCAACGGTTATCGAAACGAGAAAGATATCCTTCCCCAGCCGGTCGCCGATGAGGGACTGCATGTCCGACAGGACCTTGCTCTGCAGGGCGGCCACGGTCTTGCAGTTGGTGTAGAAGAAATGGATCAGGACCACCTTGTCCTTCAGGATGTCGGTATAGAAACGGACCTCCTTACCTTCATGGGTGATCAGCTTCAGGTCGGTAAAGTAACTCCGCTTGGCGGCTTCACTGTCCTGGGGGGCGAGAAGCCGTTGCGGGGGCTCCGGCTTCGGGTTTGCCGCCATCGGCTGGGGGGGGCTGACCGCTATCAGGAAAAAAGCCGTGACGGCTTTAAATACAAGGAATTTCAGCTTCATGGACTCTCCGGGCTCATGGGCAGCCGTTCAATGCCTTCCCTTCTCCAGTTCGTTGAACGCCGACAGGATCTTTTCGGTGGACGGGAACCCGTAGAACCTCCGCCACGTCCCTGTCCGGCCGTCGCCGACGATCACCGCCGGCGAATGGTTGGTTATGTCGGGCGCGTACATGTCGAGCCCGGTCAGGACCTTGTCAACGTTCGCCTTGGTGCCGGTGAGAAAGGTCCAGCCGGGTTTCGCGTTGAGCTTTTTTGCATGCTGCTTCAATCGGGGGGGGATATCGGTGAGCGGGTCGATGCTGATGGAAATCAGGAGGATATCCTTCCCCAGCCTCTCCCCGAGCTTGTCCTGGAGGGAAACGAAGATGGAATCGAGGATCGGGCAGACGGTGGTGCAGGTGGAATAGATAAAGGTGATCGCTACGAGCCGGTCGCCGATCACGTCGCTCCTGAACCGGACCCGCCTGCCGTCCTGGTCGAGGAGCTCCAGGTCGTGGAGTTTCAAGGTGACAGCGTTGGCCTTCAGCGGCGCGGCATGGCCGGTTACGGGAGCAAGGAGCAGAAGCGTGCAGAGCGACAGGGATGCCAGCACTCTAATGTTCATGACGGATTCCCTCCTGTCTGGCGGCCAGCAGCGGGTTGACTCCGGGGGAAAACTCGAAGCAGTGAAGGACCCTGGAAGAATCGAGGAGGAACGCCGGATATCCTCTTGTAGTATATATGCGGCTTAGCGGCTGTCAAATCGAATCAGCACGCTCCTCGCGGGGCTGCCCCCCTCCTCCTGCCACGTTTTCATCTGTCTCGCGTGGATCGCCCGATATCATTCGGCGCCTTCAGCAGCACCCTTTTCCCC
>JAMPXD010000154.1 GCA_023701365.1 Geobacteraceae bacterium | reverse complement strand
GACACGGCTTTTCGCGAGGAGTTCCCGCTTCCCGAGATCTCCTACATCCTGGGACTCTGCTGTGCCAACCTGGGGATGCCGCGCCATGCCGAGGATTATTTCCGCGCGGCGTTGCAGGCAAACCCCGCCTATGCCGAGGCCCAGACCGCCCTGGCGGAACTTTCCGGGTAAAGAGGGACTATGTTCGGATACAGCAGCGGCGACTGGATTTTCATCGTCTTCGTCATGGTGGTGATCCTTGTCTGTGTCGGGATCAGCGACATGCGGAAAAAATAAAATAGGAACGAGGATCGAGGAAAAACCTCGAACCTCGAACCTGCTTTCCGGAGTTTCCATGATCGACGCCAACGAAACGGATGAGATCCGCCGCCCTCTGGGGCTCAGCCTTCTGGCTGGGCTCTACCTCTTCTTTTTTCTCGTGTCTGCCTCCACCTTTGGCAACCCCTTCCCATTTCTCGGCCATATCCATGAGGCGGGAGCAGCCCAGGCCCTGGTGTTCGCCGACAGCCTGGCATGTCTCTATCTTTTCCTCGGCATCATGAAAAGGCAGCTCCTGACCTGGTATCTCCTGCTCGGCTACAACCTGTTCGAGATCCTGAACACCATCATCAACCTGAATTACATTTCCCGGACGGAGCTGGAGAAGGTCCTCGGCGCACGGGTGTCCGAGGAGACGCTGCTGATCAACAACGTCGCCGCAGCCCTCGCCATTCTCCTTCTTTCCCAGTACATCTACCGCCATAAGAACTATTTTTCCAACCGGGAGAAGTACCTCTTCTAGCAGGTCGCGCAGGTTACGCCGGGCCAATCTCTGCTTGCCAGAAGGTTTTGTTGTTTGCTATCATGTGCAGCGCCTTCCAGGCGGCACAGAACGGGGACCATGATGTTTCTGAAATATTTCGACAGAGGGCATGAGGAGGGGGAGGGGATGTTCCACAAGCTGATGCATGGCTTGACAGGCTCCTTCTTTCATGGCGTCGAACCGGAATGCCGCGTCAATCTGGAGGAGACCCGCGGGGTCGGCATCAGGATAGAGAAGCTCAACAAGTATTTCGGTGACAACCATGTCCTCAAGGATGTGGACCTGGAGATAGCCGCCGGGGAAACGTTCTCCATCATCGGCCCCTCCGGTACCGGCAAGAGTGTCCTCCTCAAGCATATCATCAAGCTCGAAACGCCCGACAGCGGCGAGATTTACATTGACGACACCCCCCTTTTCCAGCCAAAGAGCCGGGCCATCGCCAGGGATTACCGGTTCAGCATGGTCTTCCAGTCCTCCGCCCTGTTCAATTCACTGACGGTGGGGGAGAACGTGGGTCTATGGCTCCGGGAAAAACGGATCTGCAAGGAGCAGAAGATCAGGGAGATCATCCGCCAGAAGCTCGCCATGGTGGGGCTCGATGGCAAGGAAGGGATGAACACCTCCGAACTCTCCGGGGGGATGAAGAAACGGGTGGCGATTGCCAGGTCTCTCGCCATGAATCCGGATCTGATCCTCTACGACGAGCCGACCGCCGAGCTCGACCCGGTAACCACCGACGAGCTTGCCAACACGATCCTGAAGCTCAGGGAGAGCACCAGGAACACGACCGTGATCGTCACCCATGACCTCAATTTCGCCCTCTACGTTTCCGACCGGATCGCCATGATTCATGACGGACGGATTGTCGAGGTGGGGAGCCCGGACCAGATAAAAACGAGCCAGAATCCCATTGTCAGGAACTTTGTCCATACCACCACCAAGGGGATCAAGCTGGCTTGAGGCTCACCATTGCCTAGGAGGAATTACCCTTGCGACGAGCTTTCCCGCTCCTTTTCATCGTCCTTGCCGCGCCGCTGTTCGCCGTCTCCTGTGCCGAGCTGAAGCAGAGCAGGGCCATTCTGCCGGTCCGCGAGTACGAAAAAATGATCGTCGGCAGGCTTGACGCGGAGTATGTAGGGACCGACAACTGCGTCTCCAGGTGCCACCGGCACGACAAGCTTACCGACGACTTCAGGCGCAGCGTCCATGGCGAACAGCTCAGACCCGAAGACGGCCTCCCCCTGGTCAACTGTGAATCGTGCCACGGCCCGGGGAGCCTCGCCATCGCGAAGATCGGCGACGACGTCGAGAAAAACGACCTCAGTAAGGTCAAGTGCGATACCACCACCTTCCTTGACATCATGAACCTGCCGCCCCAGGCCCAATCACTCATCTGCCTCAAGTGCCATTCAACCGTATCTACGCCTATTCTCACCCATTGGAACGCCAGCTCCCATGCGCTGAACGACGTTAGCTGCTTCGACTGCCACAAGCTTCACCAGGGGCCGCAACAGAAGGTGAGCCGCGAGCAGATGTCGGAGCTCTGCTTCGGCTGCCATCCGGAGATCAAGGCGGAGAACAACCTCTTTTCCCACCATCCGTTGCGGGAGAAGAAGATGGCCTGTGTAGACTGCCACGAGGTGCACGGCTCGGTGCAGGAAAAGCTGTTGAAGGGGAGTACGGTCAAGGAGACCTGTACCCGCTGCCACATGGAAAAGCAGGGGCCTTTCGTCTTCGAGCATGGCGACGTCACCGAAAACTGCGCCAACTGCCATGCGCCCCACGGATCGGTCAACAACAATCTCTTGAATGCAGCCATGCCGTTCCTCTGTCTCCAGTGTCATGCCGGCCACAGCGCAGACAATAAGCAGCTCTTTGTCAACCGCTGTACCGATTGCCATTCCCAGATTCACGGCACGAACAGCACCGCTCCCGCCTTCAATAATAACGGGACACTCCGGCAGTAACGTGTGCCCATTCCCCACGCAGGAGGAGCTTGAAGAGTGATCAATCGTTTTACATGCACATGTATAACCGCTCTGGCCCTTGCTATCCTGATGCCTTCCGCTTCTCCCGCCTCTGCTGATGAAGCTGCGGACGGCGTTGCCGTGGGAAAAGCCGATGAAGCCACCGCTGCCCCGGAAGAAGTGCTTTCCGAAGCCAAGGTGAAGACCCGCAACGTGGCGTCCGCCTTCGCCGGCTACCGCTTCCTGCAGATCGACTCCTTCGGCGGGCGGGCCGCAGAATTCGAATACCTCCACTCGAGTGTGGTTGGAGGGGCACTGTTCGACAGTCTCGGCAAGGATCTCAAATTCTCTCTGGAAGGCGCCTTTCTCAACGACAAGGATTACCACGGCGATCTCCTCTCCGATTACAAGGGGTTGTACCGGTTTCACCTCCGCACCGAATCGCTGTTCCACAACCTGGACCATGAGCAGCTGTTCACCCCCGGCTTCACCTCTCAAGGGATTCAGCATCAGTCCAATGACCTGAACCCGGCTGACCGGTATGGCATAAAGGTGGAACAGGACCTGGCGCAATTCCGTTACCGGCTCCGCGATTATCCGGTCCATGTGAACCTGGGATACTGGCGCCTGGCAAAGGAGGGGAGTAGCCAGCTCCGCTTTGCCGATCATGCCTTCCAGTCCCCGACCGGGGGAACTAACACTATCTTTTCCCAGACAAGACGGATCGACCGGCAGACCCATGAAGCGAGCATCGGCCTTGACTCCCACCTCGGGCCGGTGGATCTTATCTATGATTTCAAGATCCGGGAGTTTGACGACCGGATCGCCACGCCCCGGGACAATTTCGTGGAGCGCCGCAATTTCAGCAATGCCCTGGTCAGAAGCGGAGGCCTTCAGGAGCATAACGAAGACCCCGAAAGCCGCTTCCATTCCCACACGGTGAAACTCCATACGTCACTGACCGGCGGGATCGTGGGGGCCGCCTCCTACACCTTCGGCAGGCGGGAGAGCCTGTCAAACCTGGAGGATGTTACCGTGGCCGAGCGAAGCCGCGACACCCTGCACAACGCTGCCGGCGACTTTGTGTATACCCCCTGCAAGGAGTTCTCCCTCGCCCTCAAATACCGGCGGCAGGAGATCGACCGGGATAACCCGGCCACGATCAGCAGCGCATTCTCGGCAACGACGGAGCAGACCGTCAGGGCCTCCCTCGATACCGTAAAGGATGTGGCGCTGGCTACCATCTCCTTCAGGCCGACCAACCTCCTGAGTTTCAAGGGTGAGTACAAGGGAGAGTTTCTGCAGAGGGAGAATGCCGAGCTCTGGCAGGACCTGGCAGTGACTTCGGATACCCATCGGGGCACCTTTTCCATCCTCAGCCGTCCCCTGAAGGGGTTGAGAATCAAGGCCCTCTACAGCTACAGCACGACCAACCGGCCCGATTACGGCAACTCATTTGCGGAAAAGCATGAGGGGCAGTTTCTCGCCACATACAACAGCTTGAACCGGTGGGGATTTACCGCGAACTGCCGGATAGCCGAGGAGACAAACGACCAGATCGGCATCACGGTTGCTCTGTCGCCCGCTTTTCAGGCTGAGTCGCTGGAACTTGCCCGGGGGCGGGAAAAGTCGTCCACCAGCACCTTTGCAAGCCTCTGGGTAACCCCGTTCGACAGGTTGACCATAACCGGCAGCTACGGCCTGTTGCGCAACAAGATCGACCAGGCCTTGCTGTTCGACAGCAGCTCGTCCGACCAGGCTGTCACGAATTATGCGGCACAGGCCCAAGTGTACTCCATAAGCTCGGTCTACCGTCTTGACGAAAAGCTGGACCTTTCCCTCGCCCTCCAGCAGGTCCGCTCCTTTTCCGAAATGGAACCGGAGAGCAAGACTGTCGGCGGCGTGGATACCTCCGGCATCAAGGAGATCTCCCGCGCCAGGACCGTTGAAAGTTCTGTCTCCGCGCGGGCGGACTATCATCTGACCAGGAACATCTCCTGCGCCGTGGATTATAGCTACCGGGATTATGACGAAAAAAACTCGGCGTCCTCTGACGGCACAGTCCAGACCGTAATGGCCCGTCTGGCTGCAAAATGGTAATATGAATACCTCCGGAGCTGCAGCATGTTTTCGCGCTTCCTGAAAATCTTTCTGCCGTTGGCCTTGGTGCTGATCTGCGCCGTGCCGTCGCACGCCGCTGGAAAGCTGGTCGCTGCGGTGCTGACGACCGACATCCACCGCTATCGGGATGCCCATCGCGCTTTTGTCCGGACCCTTGCCCAAAAAGGGTATGATCAGAGCAACACCGAGATTATCCTCCAGACCCCGAACCCCGATCTGATTTCCTGGGCCAATACCATAAGGAAATTCGAGGCCCTCGGCGCCGACATCATCGTCACCTACGGCGCTCCAGTCACCCTGGCGGCGATGCGTGAGACCCGCGAGACCCCCATAGTCTTTGTCGATGTCTACGGTCCGGTGGAGACCGGCATTTCGAGAAGCATGACCATGACCGGGAAGAACCTCTGCGGGGTGAGCTCGAAGGTGCCGATGATCACCCTGGTCAAGACTCTCCAGGAATTCAGGGAGGTCAGGAACATGGGGGTCATCTACAGCTCCCGGGAGGCGGGTTCGCAGGTGCAGTTGCAGGAATTGAAGCGGGTCGCCGCCCAGTTGGGGTTTGCAGTGGTCGATGCCAACATCTCCTCCCCCGCGGGGCTCGACTCCGCGCTCAGCTCCATGCTCTCCCGGGTGGATTCACTCTATGTCTCGGAGTGCGCGGTCGGTTCGCGCCTGTTCGAAAAGATCGTTGCCAGGGCGAACAGTCACAAGGTTCCGGTCATCTCCCAGATGCCGGACGCCTCGGAAAAGGGGGCGCTGGTCGCCTTGGAGGTGAGCCCCGCCGAGCAGGGGCAGTTGGCGGGTGAAAGCGCCGTGAAGGTCCTGAACGGTGCAAAACCCGGGCAGCTGCCGATAGTCACTCCGAAAAAGATCGAGCTGATCATCAATATGCGCGCCGCCAAAGCGCTCGATCTCCATGTCCCTTTTCAGGGGCTGAGCGCAGCTACCAAGATTTTGAAATAACGGCGGGCCTTTCGTTCGGTGGGTGGGCTTGGGATAACGTTGCCTGACTGGGACAGTGATGAGAAAAATTCTTCTGATAGACGATGACCCGGCCTTTTCGACCTTCCTGGCAAACTATGTCAGCGGCAATTATCCCCTGTTGCAGATGGATATCTGTAACGATCCGGTCAAGTCCCTCAAGGCGATCACGGCGGGGGGGTTCGACCTCCTGCTGATCGATCTGGAGATGCCGACCTTCGACGGTGCCAAAATTTTCAGGTATGCAACGGATGCCGGCTTCGACAAGAACCGGATCGTGATTCTGTCCGGCCGGGAGGCCGAATATCTGCACCACTATTTCCCGCTCGGCACCTGCCTGGCGGTGCTCAACAAGTACGAGGCCAAGCAGAAGGCGGTGCTCGACATGATCTTCAGCTCCCTGCAGAAGAAGGCGGCGCAGTAACCTGGGTTCGATTATTCGCAGGTGTTTTCAGACGGAGAGCAGTTAACCGACCGGAGGTGGACGGATTTGATGGCAGGCAAGAGGATGGTGGTGACATTTTTCGGGCAGAACCACGTCAGGCCGGACTGGCGGGTTGACTTGTCCGGTTACGCTTTTGATCTCTTTTTCATAGAATTGGCGGACGATCTGGCAAGATTCGGCATCGAGCTCGTCAGGGCGAACAACGATGAGATGGTCATCGACATAAACAGCTATGCGGACCTTCTCAACGCCGTGCGGATATCATCTCCGGCGGACGGCTTTTCCAGCCTCTGCATCGGTCACATCATCGGGAAAAGTCCCCATCTCGACCTGCTGGAAGACCTCAAGAGGGCAGTGAACCGGATCGCCTTCGCACCGGAAACAATCCCTCCCGAGGACCATAATCGCCGGGTCTGTCACAACTGCGGCTGCGGCTGCTGAAGGCTACGCCTGTTTATGGCGTAGGAGCGTCGTTTCGGCGCGATTATCGCGGCCAAAGGCCGCTCCTACAATAGATTGACAGGGAATATCTCGGCCGTGACCCTGCCGGCGGCGATGGTCAGGAGCGCGTAGCTGGCGCTGCGGCATCTGGCACCGAGGCAGCCCGGGTTGATGAAGAGGACCCCGTCGATCTCTTCGATGGCGGCAAGGTGGGTATGGCCGTACAGCACAATTGCGGCACCTGTTTCCGCCGCTTTCTTGCGCAGGCTTGCCAGTCCCGACTTTACCTGGTAAAGGTCGCCGTGGGTCAGGAAAAGGTTTCTGCCGCCGAAAGTGACCGAGAGCTCCCGTGGCTCCCCGGCGTCCGGGTCACAATTACCGGGAACCTTGATGAGCCGGCGGCCGGTTATCAGTTCGATTATCCGGGCGTCCTCGATCTCGTCTCCAAGGTGGATGATCTGGTCCACCCGACCGGCCTTCTCCACGGCAGAGAGGGCCAGCGGGTAGTTCCCGTGGCTGTCCGAAAGGATCAGGAGTTTCATGACCGCACAATAGCAGAGCGAGCATTCCAGTCAAGCATTTTGACGGTTCGATAAAACCTGCCGGGTTTTCCCGCTGCCAGGGGATAGGGAACCGGAGTCTGTTCGGGAAATGTCTCTTTTAGCGGAGCTCTTATGAAAAACAAATGGATATGGGTGGGGATAGCGGGCACGCTCGGGTTTTTCCTCCTGTTCGCGATCTCGGTCTTCATTGCCGCGGCCATACTGGGCGGGGGGAAACGGATCGTGGTCGGAAGCGGGGTGGGGCTGGTCGAGGTGAAGGGGATGATCATCGACTCCCAGGATCTCGTCAAGCAGTTGAACGACTTCCGGAAAAACGACAGCGTCAAGGCTGTCGTGCTCAGGATCGACTCGCCCGGCGGGGTTGTCGGCCCTTCCCAGGAGATCTGCGCCGAGGTGAAGAAGCTTGCCGCCGCGAAAAAGGTGGTGGTTTCCATGGGGAGCATTGCGGCGTCGGGGGGGTACTACATCGCGGCCCCGGCCTCCGTGATCATTGCCAATCCGGGGACCATCACCGGCAGCATCGGCGTCCTGATGCGCTTCTCCAACCTGGAGGGGCTCCTGGGGAAGGTCGGCATGAAGTCGTTCACCCTGAAGACCGGCAAGTACAAGGACGTCGGCTCGCCGGCCCGCACCATGACCGACCAGGAGAAGGAGATGCTGCAGCAGGTGATCGACAATACCCATCTCCAGTTCGTCAAGGCCGTCGCGGAGGGGCGAAAACTCCCCGTCGCGGAGGTCAGGGCAATAGCCGACGGCCGGATCTACACCGGCGAGCAGGCGATGGCCCTGAAGCTGGTTGACCGGCTCGGCACCCTCCAGGATGCCATCGAGGAGGCGGGGCGGCTGGCCGGCATCAAGGGGGAACCGCAGATCATCCGTCCGCCCAGGAAAAAGCGACTCCTGTTGGACATGCTGATCGAGGAGAGCACAGCCAGGATCGGGACCCTGGCCCGGCAGGAGAACGAGTTCAGCGTGAACTATGAGCTGGAGGGGGCGGGGAGGTAGGTAGTGACCTGAGACCTGATATCTATTGTCATGATCTGATTTATATCGGCGACTTGCCGGTGATCAGGGCCTTGGGGCCGTTTTTCAGGGTGGTTAACCTGCCGTCATCCGGGGCGCCTCCTATGGCCCACTCGTACAGGGTCCTGGCTGCTTCCAGCTGCGGCTCTCCCGGAAACCGGTAATATTTCTTCTGCATCTCCTCGTCGTAGAGTCCCACGCAGCCATGGGAGGCGGGATAGCCGGGGATGTCGCGGCCGTGGATCCAGAAGGCGACCCCTCTCTTGCTGATCAGGAAGCGGAGCGCGTAGTGCATCGGGTAGGGGATGTTGGTCTTTTCGATCTTGTAGAGGGACGACTTGTGGTTCCGGCTGAAGGCGGTGATCCGGAACTCGCCGGTGGGGGTCTTGAATTTTCTGTTGCCCGAGGCGATCGGGAAGGAGAAGACCAGCCGGCCATGCTCATAAGCCCCGAGAAACTGCTCCGTCAGGTCAACCAGGATGAATTTCTCTTCCATTACCGCCGGCGGGAATGATGCCGGCAGCGGCGTAAAATCCCTGATCTCCTCCAGTCGCTTCGGAACCTTCAGGGTGGCCCCCGGCCAAGCGTGGCGCCGGTCGATCCGGTTGAAGCGGGCCACGTCCAGCCAACTCTCCCCGAACAGGCTTTCCAGCGTTTCCTTTCCCTTCAGGCGGCGGCACTCCCATTCAATTCTCTGATCGCTCGGATAACTGATCTGGCAGGGAGAATAGCGCTTTTTCGGGGCGGCAGCCGCAGCCGGTTGAACGAGAAACGCGCAGAGGAGGAGGCCGGCCAGCAGGAGTTTTGTCACGGTTTCCCTTTCATGCGAAGGCTCGATCAGAGCTAAGCTGCAATGATTACCAGAGGCCCCCTGAGGAGGCAACGAAGAAGCCGACAGGGTCGGGGCTGGCAGCTTCCTGTTACCAGGTCCTGAAGCTCCCTGAATCGAGATGGACGAAGCCCGCTCCGGGATAGTAGCCGACCCCGCCGTATTTCAGGTTCAGGGCGGCTCGCCGCAGCTTGTCCAGACCCACCCCGGGGATGCTGATGTCGATGGCCTGCCCCTTCATGTGCAGGCTCCGCTTGGCGACCCTGCGCCCCCTGCTCCGCAGCAGCCCGTTGTACTCCGGGGAGCGGTATCCCGAGATGATGTGGAACTCGTTTCCTCCCCCCAGCTCCTTGTCCACCAGGTTGAGATATTCGATGACCCGCAGGTCCATGTCCGCCACCTCCTGCGTATAGTGGCAGCGGAGAATCCAGTTGATTGACTGGAGGGCATCCAGCTCGTAGTCGCCGGACGGATTACGATAATTGATGGTGAGCCTTTCCTGCGAATGGGTGTTGTAGATGGAGATTTTCCCCTCGGGCAATCTGATGTCGCTTGCTGCTTTCGCAAAGGCCGGCCTGCTTCCGGCAAGAAGGAATGCCCCTGCCATGGAAGCCTTGAGAAACAGCCTCCTGCTCCAGAATGAATCGAACAAACCTGCTCCTCCTTTGTAAACAATATACTGCCGGTACGGCAAAAAGGTCCCCTAATGTATCAAAGTCGGGGGGGTAATGTCAATCCCGCCACTAAGGCCCGTTACGCGGGTTGTGGGCGTTAGTCG
>JAMPXD010000153.1 GCA_023701365.1 Geobacteraceae bacterium | reverse complement strand
ACTTCTTTGCTGATCTCCGCGGCGCTGATCTGGAACTTCCGGAGCCGGTCCCCCAGAGAGATCACCTCCTTCACCGTGATGGGGGTGTTGAGGATCACGCTCGCCATGTCCCGCTCCCCCTCCTCGATCCTCTTGGCGATCTCCACCTCCCCTTCGCGGGTCAGGAGCGATACCGAACCCATCTCCCTCAGGTACATCCGGACCGGGTCGCTGGTGCGCCCCAGCGCTCCAGGCTCGAACTCCACTTCCTCCTGCTCCCCTTCCAGTTCCTCTTCTTCCTCGAGCTCCAGCTTGACCTTGGGTATCTTCACCTTCTGGACGGAATCGACTATCTCTATGTCCATCTCGCCGAACATGCTCATCACGTCGTCGATCTGCTCGGAAGAGACGATGTCCGGAGGCAGGATATCGTTCACTTCGTCATAGGTGAGGAATCCCTTCTCCTTCCCCAGGTCGATCAGCTGCTTCACTTCATCGATATTTTTCTTGGCCATTCACTTCACCTCGTAGTCGCTCTCTATCTATAATAATTGCGATTTCTTGTTACGCAAGGCATCCAGCATCCGCAAAATCTCCCAATAGCGGTCCGAGTCCGAATCGAGCCGGGCCAGCTCCCTCTTCAGCGCCCTGGCATCCTGCTCTTTCAGGAGGGTCCGCTCCCGGGTCAGCCGGCACTGCTCGAACGCCTTGTGCGGGTCGATTTCCTCCAGGTGGAGATCATCCACGAACAGGGCCGCCAGCCGGCTCCGCTCCTCGGCGGAACCGACCTGATCCAGGATCAGCCCCCAGTCCACGTCGTGCCCCTCGCTGGTCTGGGCGATGATCGCCTCCGCCACCGGCAGGAACTCGGCGGGAAACAGGTTGGCGGCCCCGTAGGCGGCCACTTTGCCGGCCACCTCGGGATACTTGCCCATCAGCGCCAGCAGCATGTCCTCGGTGCTGGTGCCGCTCCTTTTATTCTCCGGCCGGGGGGAAAACTCCGCGGCGGCCACTGCCACTCCGCCGATCTTTCTCGCCAGCGCCCGTTCATTGACCCCGAGGACCCTGGCGATCTCCTTCAGATAGAGGTCCCGCTCGACCGGGTTGGCGATCTTTTTCAGACGGGGGGTGAGCTCCTCGACGACCTTGACCTTTCCCTCAACGGTGCCGGTATTGGTCTGCTGCACCAGCTGCCGGAAAAACCAGTCGAAGATGGGGCGCGCCCTGGTCAGCCGGTCGGCGAAGGCGCCGCTTCCCTCCTTTTTCAGGAAGCTGTCCGGGTCCTCACCTGCCGGCAGTTCGACCACATAGGCAGGGAGGGCGCCGTCGAAAAAGAGCTCCATGGCGCGGCAGGTCGCCTTTTGGCCGGCGCTGTCCGAGTCGAACAGGGTGTAGACCTTGCCCGCGTAGCGCTGGAGGAGCTTCAGGTGCTCGCCGGTCAGGGCTGTGCCGCAGGTGGCCACGGCATGCCGTACCCCGGCCTGATAGAGGGCCAGATGGTCGAAGTATCCCTCGACGACGATCGCCGCTCCCTGCTCCCGCATCGCCTGTCTGGCCAGGTTGACGCCGAACAGCACCTCGCTCTTGCGGTAGATGGGGGATTCCGGCGAGTTAATGTACTTGGGGAGGGTATCGTCCAGCACCCTGCCGCCAAAGCCGATGGGGCGCCCCTGGGCATCGGCGATCGTGAAGAGTAGCCGGTTTCTGAAGGTGTCGTAATAACCTCCCCCTTCTCTGCGCCTGATCAGCCCGAGCGTCTCCACCGTCTCCAGGGGGATCCTGCTCCGTTCCAGGTGCCTGGTCAGGGCGTCCCACCTGTCGGGCGCGAACCCGAGCCGGTATGCCTCGGCAGTCGCATCGGCCACGCCGCGCCGCGCCAGATAGCGCCGACCCGGTTCACCGGCCGGGTCTCTGGTCAGCACCCCGCGGTAAAAATCCGCTGCCAGCCCGTTGATCCGGTAGAGGGCCTCCCGCTCGTCCAGCCGCTGCTTCTCCCGGGGAGAGGGGGGGAGCTCCTCGATGGTCACCCCGACCCGCTTGGCCAGGAACCTGACCGCCTCGGGAAAGGTGAGCCCCTCGATCTTCATGATAAAGGTTATGGCGTTGCCGCCGACGCCGCAGCCGAAGCAGTGGAAAATCCCCCGCGCCGGATTGACGTTGAAGGAGGGGGTTTTCTCCCCATGGAACGGGCAGAGCCCCTGGTAATTGGCCCCCGACTTCCTGAGGCTCACGTAATCGGCCACTACCTCCACAATCGATGCCCGCTCGCGAACCTCGTTGACCTTTTCGTCCGGAATTATCGACATCTTGGACCTTTGCCGACCTGTCGCACCATCAGTTGCCCATGGGTATGCCGCATCGCAGCTATCTGCCGGCCGGTGCGGCCGGCCTGGCCGGTTTCGCAGCGCTGTCCCACCCCGCGATTATTTCACGCCCGGTCACAATAAAAGGGCGTGCAGTGGACGATCTCAGCAGATGACCCTTGAACTTTGCCGGCAGCGGCTTGCTGGTGCCCAGATAGAGCGCCATGCAGAGAATGAAGGCCCCTTCCAGGAGGCCGAAGAGTACACCGCCGATCCGGTTAATCCCTCCCAGCAGCATGATTTTGAAGACGACGGTGAGCAGATGTCCGAGCAAGAAGAAAAGCAGGCCCATCAGGAGGAAGATAAGAACGAAGGACAGAGCTGCCGCGACGTGGTGTGGCAGGTGAATGAACGGCCTGGCGGCCTCGGCAAGTGAGGGAGAGTATTTAAAGGCCGCCCACCCTCCGGCCAGCAGGCCGAGGAGGGAACAAACTTCCCTTACCAGGCCCCGGAGAAAACCTTTTGCCACGAAAACCAGCAAAACGGCCCAGATAAGGATGTCAACAAGGCTCATTCCTTGCGTCCGGTCAAATATATAAAGTAAAGTAGGGGCAATTAACTGAATCGCCCCCACCTTTTATGCAACTGCTACTGAGCTGAATGGATCAGCTGCGGGTGCTTATCTATCCCAGCTTCTCCCTGACCATGTCGCTGACCATCTTTCCGTCGGCGCGGCCCGCCACGTGAGGCTGCAGGGCCTTCATCACCCTGCCCATATCCTTGCCCCCCTGGGCGCCGCACTCGGCAATGACACCGTCAACCAGTGCCGCCAGTTCTTCGCGGCTCAGCTGCTGGGGGAGAAACCCGAGGAGGATGGCAAGCTCCTTCTCTTCCTTCTCCACCAGGTCCTGCCTGCCGGCTTCCCTGAAAAGCCGGATCGACTCCCGGCGCTGCTTGGCAAGGGTCGAGATGACTTCGACGATCTCCTGCTCGTTCAGCTCCCGCTTGAGGTCGATGTCCCTGTTCTTCACCGCGGAGCGGATCATCCGGATGACGGAAAGCCGCAGTTCGTCCCTGGCTTTCATCGCTCCCTTCATCTCTTCGGACAGTCGTTCCCGCAGCGCCATACCTTCCTCTTGCGTACGAAGCCGCCTTCAAACGTAGAGCCGTGTTGGCTTGATAGTCAACATGCTCTACGTCCGAATGCGGCCCCGTGCTATTCTATCATCTTGCGCTGTTTCTTCAGTGCCCTCTTACGGGCAGCGATGGCCTTCTTCTTCCGCTTTATGCTCGGCTTCTCGTAGTGTTCTCTCTTGCGGACTTCAGAAAGAATACCCGCCTTTTCACACTGCTTCTTGAACTTCTTCAGTACGAGCTCAAACGGCTCGGACTCCTTTACCTTTATTCCCGGCATCCATATTCCCCTCCCCTCTGTATATAGAATGTGGTGCGCATATCGAATCTACGCCGGTAATTTTTTGAAAGAATAAACATAATAGCACCGGGGCATCCATTGTCAAGAAAAATTTAAGCTTTTTCAGCTATTTTCCTTGCCCCGGGACTGCTTCTCCGCGACTCCGGAGGTGCCGAAACGGCGGCGCAACTCCTGGTAGACCTCTTCCGGAGGGATTCCGTAGAATCCGAGGAGGACCAGGGCGTGGAAAAAGAGGTCGGCGGTTTCATAGACGATCTCCTGCCGGTCCCCCCCCTTGCCGGCGATGATCAGCTCGGCAGCCTCCTCCCCCACCTTTTTCAGGACCTTGTCGATCCCCTTGGCCATCAGGGATGCGGTGTAGGACCGCTCGGAGGGGTTCGCCTTCCGCTCCAGGATCACCTGGTAGACCGCCTGCAGAATGTCGTCATGTTGCATGATGATGTCCTTTATCGGTACCCGTGGCGGCTTCCGCCATCAGCCTTTAAAGCCTGACCGGTACCCCTCGCTCCTGCAGGTATTCCTTGGCCTCGGCAATCGTATATTCCCGGTAATGGAAGATCGAGGCGGCCAGGCAGGCGCTCGCCCCTGCCCGGGTGAAGCCGTCGTAGAGGTGGTCGAGATTGCCGACCCCGCCGGAGGCGATGACCGGGATGGATACCGCGTCCACCACCGCCCGGGTGAGGGGGATGTCGTAGCCGTCCTTGGTGCCGTCCCGGTCCATGCTGGTCAGGAGGATCTCGCCGGCGCCGTACGCCTCCATGCGGCGGGCCCACTCCACCGCGTCGATCCCGGTCGGCCGCCTGCCGCCATGGGTATAGACCTCCCAGCGCTCCTCCGCCGGCACCCGGCGGGCATCTATGGCCACCACCGTGCACTGGGAGCCGAACCGCTCGGCTGCCTCGCGGACGAACTTCGGCCGCTGCACCGCGGCGGTGTTGATGGAAACCTTGTCGGCGCCGGCATTCAAGAGGCGCCGGATGTCCTCCACGGTCCGCACCCCGCCCCCCACGGTGAGGGGCATGAAGACCCGTTCGGCGGTGCGGCGCACCACGTCGATGATGATGTCCCGCTCATCGCTTGAGGCGGTGATGTCCAGGAAGGTGAGCTCGTCGGCCCCCTGGCGGTCGTAGATCTCGGCGATCTCCACCGGGTCGCCGGCGTCCCGCAGCTCCAGGAACTGGACCCCCTTGACCACCCGGCCACCCTTGACGTCGAGGCAGGGGATGATTCTCTTGGTAAGCATGTGAATTCTCCAAATTCACAGGTAAAGGTAGGTAGAGGTAGAGAAAAAGCGCTTAGGCCAATTCTTTACCTTTACCTCTACCTTTACCTGGTTTTCTTAGTCAGCGCCACCGCCTCGGCCAGCCTGATCGCCCCGGTGTAGATCGCCTTGCCGGTGATCACCCCGGTGACGCCGGAGGATTCGACGGCCAGCAGGTTCTCGATGTCCTGCAAGGACGAGACTCCGCCGGAGGCGATGACCGGGATGTCGATCGACTCGGCCAGTTCCTTGGTGGCCGCGATGTTCGGGCCCTGCATCATCCCGTCGCGGGCTATGTCGGTGTAGATGACGGCAGCGACTCCGTAACCCTCGAACCGCTTTGCCAGCTCGATCGCCGTGACCCCGGTCACCTCGGCCCAACCCTGGACCGCAACCATGCCGTTCTTCGCGTCGATGCCGACCACGATCCTGCCGGGAAAGAGCCGGCACGCCTGCTCCACCAGTTCCGGGTTCCGCTGGGCTGCCGTCCCCAGGATCACCCTGCCGATACCCAGGGAGAGATAGGCCTCGATGGTCGGGATGTCGCGGACCCCACCCCCCAGCTGGGTGGGGATGGTGAGTGCGCCTACGATCCCCTCGATGGTGGAGCGGTTTCTCGGCTCGCCGGCAAAGGCGCCGTCCAGGTCGACGATATGGAGCAATTCCCCCCCCTGACGCTGCCACTCCAGCGCCTGTTCGGCCGGGTTGTCGCAGAACACCGTGTCCTTCTCCATCAGCCCCTGTTCGAGGCGGACGCACTTTCCATCCTTCAGGTCGATTGCCGGTATTACTATCACTTCATTTCTCCAAAGTTCTTCAGTATCCGCAGCCCCTTCTCCTGCGACTTCTCCGGGTGGAACTGGGTGGCGACGATGTTCTCCTTCCAGATCGAAGAGCAGAAGCCGATGCCGTAGCTGGTGGTGGTGGCGACCACGCTCTCGTCCTCGGGGGAGACATAGTAGGAATGGACGAAGTAGAAGTTCGAGCCATCCTCCACCCCCTCGAAGACAGGGGGACGGCGGCGGATTTCCAGCTGGTTCCACCCCATGTGGGGGACCTTGAGGTTCTCTCCATGCTCCGCCATCCCCTCGGGGAACCGGACCACCCGGCCGGGGATGACACCGAGCCCCTGGTGGATGCCGAACTCCTCGCTCTCGGTGAAGAGGAGCTGGAGCCCCAGGCAGATCCCGAGAAACGGCCGCCCCTCCCGGATCACCCGGAGGAGCGGCTCGATGAACCCCCCCTGTTCCAGGTTCCGCATGCAGTCGGGAAAGGCCCCGACTCCGGGGAGGACGATCTTGTCCGCCTCCAGCACCACTTTGGGGTCGGCGGTCACCGTAGCATCGCAGCCGACCCGCTCGAACCCCTTCTGGACCGAGCGCAAATTACCCATGCCGTAGTCGATTATCGCGATCATTTAAAACCCTCTTGTAGGGGCGAACGGCGTTCGCCCTGGGCGCATGCCATGCGCCCCTACAGTTTCCCCTTGGTCGAAAGAACCCCTTCGATCCGCTCATCCTGCTGGGTTGCCTGGTCGAGTGCCCGGGCCATCCCCTTGAAGCACGCCTCCAGGATGTGGTGGACGTTGTCGCCGTACATGACGTTGATGTGGAGGTTGGCGCCGGCGTTGTTGGCGAACGCCTGGAAGAACTCCCGGGCCAGCTCCACGTCGAACTCGCCGATCTTTATCTTGGGGAGCTTGACGTTGTAGACCATGTAGGGGCGGCCGGACAGGTCGACCGCCACGCTCGCCAGGGTTTCGTCCATCGGGACTGAGGCCTGGCCGTAGCGGCGGATTCCCTTCTTGTCGCCGAGCGCCTCCCGGAACGCCGTGCCCAGGACGATGCCGATGTCCTCCACGGTGTGGTGGAAGTCGATGTCGATGTCACCCCTGGCCTCTACCTGGAGGTCGAACAGGCCGTGGCGGGTGAAGAGGTCGAGCATGTGGTCGAGAAAGGGGACCGAGGAGCAGATCTTCGCCTCCCCCCTGCCGTCGAGCTCCAGCGTCAGCTTGATCTGGGTTTCCCTGGTGATCCGTTCGATCGAGGCCTTCCGGGACATGATTACCTCCATAAATCCCGGCTAAAGGCCAAGGGCTAAGGGCTAAAGGTTTTTCCCCTTAGCCTTTCGCCCTTAGCCCTTAGCCTGGTTATTGTATTTCCTTCATTGTCGCCAAGGTCCGCTCCATCTCCTCCCGGGTACCGATGGAGATGCGCAGCCCGTGCTTCAGGAGGGGATCGGTAAAATGCCGCACCAGGATCTTCCGGGAAAATAATCCCTCATAGACCCTCTGTCCGTCCCGGTCGGGAGGGGAGGCGAAGACGAAGTTCCCCATGGAGGGAATGACCTGGTAGCCGAGCTTGTCGAGCTCACCGGTAAACCATCCTCTGGTCGTGCGGATCTTCCGGATGCATTCCCGGAAATAGTCCTGGTCGGAGAGCGCCGCCACGCAGGCCGCCTGGGCGAGGCGGTCGAGGTTGTAATGGTCGCGGATCTTGTCGAGCGCCGCGATAACCTCCGGCCGGGCCACTGCGAAGCCGAGCCGCATCCCCGCCAGGGAATAGCTCTTGGAGAGGGTCCTCGTCACCACCACGTTCTCATGCTTCTTCACCAGCGCCAGCGCGTCGCCCTCGGCGAAATCGGCGTATGCCTCGTCCACCACCAGCATCCCGGAGCAGCACCCTGCCAGCTCCTCGATGTATGCGAGCGGAAAGGAAAAACCGAGGGGTGAATTGGGGGTGGTGAGGAAAAACAGCTTCCCCTGGTAGCGCTCAGGGAAATCGGCGATCCCGAAGTCAGCGGTCAGGCGGAAGGTCTGAACGCGCGCCCCCTGGATCTCCGCCAGCGTCGCATAGTAGGAGTAGGAGGGGTGGACGTAGCCGATCTCTTCACCTTCGCCGGCAAAGGCCCGGATCAGGTTGTTCAGCACCTCGTCGGAGCCGTTTGCCATGATCACCCAGGAGGGATCGAAGCCGTACAACTCGCCGACCACCTCCCGCAGCCGCTGGCTCGACGCGCTCGGGTACTTGCGCAGGTTCGCGCCTTCTGCCCCAAGCTCGGCCAGGATTGCCTCCACCACCCGCGGCGAGGGGGGGTAGGGGTTCTCATTGGTGTTCAGCTTGATGAAGGCCTGCTCGTCGGGGGGCTGGAAGCCGGGGACGTACCCCTTCATATTTGCGATGCTGGGTCGAAGTGGGATCATATGGAGACACCTGTTCCTAATAGGTCGTATGAGTCTTATAGGACCTATAAGTTCTATAAGACTCATACGACCTATTTAGTTTTTTCCCTTTCCAAGCCTGATGCTCACCGACTTGCCGTGCGCCTCCAGCCCCTCCAGCCCGGCGATCCGGACGATGTCCGGGCCGAGCCGGTTCAGCCCCTGTTCGGAGAACCAGACGATGGAAGACTTCTTGACAAAGTCGTCCACCGACAGGGGGGAGAAGAAGCGGGCCGTTCCGCCGGTGGGAAGGGTGTGGTTCGGTCCTGCCAGGTAGTCGCCGGCAGCCTCCGGGGTGAAATGGCCGAGAAACACGGCGCCGGCGTTTCTGATCCGCGGCAAGATCTCAAAGGGGTTGTTCACCGCCAGTTCCAGGTGTTCCGGGGCGATCCGGTTGGAGAAGGCGATAGCCTCGTCCAGGCTCCCGGCCACGATCACCGCGCCGTACTTTTCCCAGGAAGCACGGGCGATGGTTTCGCGGGAGAGTAGCGCAAGCTGCCGCTCCACCTCCGCCGCCACCCGCTCGCCGAAACTACGGTCGGTGGTGATCAGGATGGAGGAGGCGAGTTCGTCATGCTCCGCCTGGGAGAGGAGGTCGGCGGCGATATGGGCCGGTGTGCCGCTCCCGTCGCTGATCACCAGGATCTCGCTGGGACCGGCGATCATGTCGATCCCTACCTGGCCGAACACCAGCTTCTTGGCGGTCGCCACATAGATGTTGCCGGGGCCGGTGATCTTGTCCACTTTGGGGACGGTTGCCGTGCCGTAGGCGAGCGCCGCCACCGCCTGGGCGCCGCCGATCCGGAAGACCCGGTCCACCCCGGAGAGGCGGGCGGCCACCAGCACGTGGGGGCTGATCTCCCCTCCCGGGGTGGGGGCCACCATGACCACTTCGCCGACCCCGGCAACCCGGGCCGGCACGGCGTTCATGATCACGCTGGAGGGGTAGCTCGCCTTGCCGCCCGGGACATAGATCCCGACCCGTTCCAGGGGGGTCACCATCTGGCCGAGCATGATGTCCGGTTCCTCAGTGGAAAGCCAGGTCTGCTGCTTCTGCTTTTCGTGGAAGCGGGCCACCCGCTCTACTGCCAGCTTGAGTGCGGCGATATCCTCTTCGGTCACCAGGGCAAAGGCCGCGTTGAACTCCTCCTCGGTCACCTCAAGGGCCGCGACGGTTTTCGCCGCCAGCCGGTCGAAGCGCCGGGTGTAGTCGAGGAGCGCCTCATCCCCCCGCGAGCGGATGTCGGCAATGATCCCCTTCACCACCTCTTCCACTTCCAGGCCGGTCTCTTCAGAGCGGGCCAGGATGGCGGCGAACTTCGCATCGAAATCGTTGTCGCGTATGTCGAGGAATTGCATCTCAACACCTCAGAAATTCAGTAATCGAATGCTAAACGTGCTTTTCCAGCCCCTCGATGATCTCGGTGATCCGCCTGTGCTTGGTCTTCAGGCTCGCCCGGTTGACGATCAGCCGGGTGGTGATGTGGGCGATGGTCTCCACCTCCACCAGGCCGTTCTGCCGGAGGGTTTCCCCGGTCGAGACCAGGTCGACGATCCGCTCGGAAAGACCGACCAGCGGTGCCAGCTCGATGGAGCCGTACAGCTTGATGATCTCCACCTGCACCCCCTTGCCGCTGAAATACCGCTCGGTGATGTTGGGGTACTTGGTGGCGATCCGGATGCTGGTCCAGCTCGTCGGGTCGTCGGTGCGGGAGAGCTCGGCCGGCTCCGCCACCATCATCCGGCAGTAGCCGAACTTGAGGTCGAGCGGCTCGTAGACGT
>JAMPXD010000152.1 GCA_023701365.1 Geobacteraceae bacterium | reverse complement strand
CTCCACCGTATAGGGAGGTGGGGGAGGGGGGGGCTGTTTTACCGGAGCGGTTTTCGCCGCGGCGGGACGAGAGGGCCTGGCCGCTTTTCTTGCCGAGACTGGCGGGGTGGAGCGTTCTACTCCGCCGAGTACCTTGATGATGGTGGCGCCCTTGGTTTCGGCGGGCTTATTATCGATGACGTTTCTCAGCAGGAGTTGGAGGGAGCCCTTGGTGGACGCCAGGATCAGCTTTTCGGCGTCTTCCGGGGTCAGGTCGAGGGTGACCGTCGGGACTATCACCGGTTTGCCGTCCTTCTGCTCGGTCGCTATCTGTCCCGTCGCGAGGATTGGTACGTCCTGAAGGACGATCTTGCTTATGTTCTCGGGGGGGGTCGAGTTGGGGATCTGCGTTGACAGAACGACATCCACCCGGTTCCCTGGAGAGAGGAAGCCGGCGACGCCGGCCACTTCGTTTACCCCGACGGTGACCGCCCGATGCCCTTCCGGCACGATATACGTCATTATCCCCGCCCCCGCCTTTATGTCCTTCGGCAGAAGCTTCTGCTCTGTCACGGCCTCACCGGCGGCGATCTGGCGCACGACCACCCTGTCAACCACCAGACTGGTGTCGGCATAGCTGCCCTGAGGCCTGCTCTCCTTCGGCCAGCTTGCCATTTTCACCTGGGTCGCGTTGAGTTTCGTGCCGATCGGGAGATCCGCCGCAGCCACGACTGTTTTATCAGTTTCGGCAACCTTAGTTTTTTTCGTCTCCTGCTGCAGGTAGTTGTACACTCCCCAAGATGCGAGTCCGGCAAAAATGAGTGCAACTACCGACACAACTGCTACCGCGCCGGGCCTGGTCATACCGCCTCCTTGTCAATCCTTCATGAATGGAAAATTGTTATTATTCATATCGCATCGTTGCTTCGCCTTTTAATGAATTAGGGAAGGGAACCATGCCTCCCGATCCAAACAGTTTTGGGACAACTGAACTAAAAGTGCTTAATGTGACCGTCACCGATATCGCGTCGTTGGTTACTGCCTTCGGATTACTTGCACCGGCAATTGTCACGAAAACATCGTCCTTTTTGATGCCGGCGAAAAGGCTGTTGCAGATTGCCATATATACGAGGTCGTTACCGGAAGGATTCGCTCCGTAATTGCAGCTGGCGTCCAACTCTTCACCCGGGTCTGGCGCATTTGTCAACTCCAGGGTCACAACCGCTTGTCGGGCTCCTGTCCTGGCGGCGTTAGTCAGGGTGTTCTTGGTATACATGGCCCGCCCGAATTCCGTGATGCCGAAAGCCAGCAGTAATATGACGAAGATTGCAATGGCAGTCTCCACGAGGGCTTGCCCTTTTTCATCTATGCGCCGGTAACTTTGCGAATTCATAAAATCCTCTTTGTCTGCATTATTGCTCATTGTTCCTCTCCTTCGATCTCTGCGAAAATGAGAGCCTTGTCAACAAATCATTTCGAGATCCCGAAGGAGAATCTTCTATGCAAAAGGTCCAACGTGGCTTTCTACCTTATGGGCCTGTTCTGTTCAATAGAAAATGGGACTAAAAAAAGGGAGCATCTGACAAATCGCAATCGGTTACCGGTTAATTGGTGTCTATTGCAGATACGTGTAGATGCCCCCCCCCCTTTTGGCCAATTCGTGTGCCTGGAAACAACGGTATGAGTCAAATGCAATGACGTCAGGAAACTTCCATTTCACCAAGGCTGAATACATGCGGCTCATGCTGAAAAAATGGTCATGCCGTCGTCGATAGTGTCATTTCAAACTTTCGGATACTCTGCTGTATACGTTGCATGTTGTCTTGCCGAGAGTTCCCAGTATGGCGATGACGACGATCGCAATGAGTACCAGCAGCAGGGCGTACTCGACCAGTGTCTGACCCTTTTCGCTCTTGATGGCACAGATGAACTTCACATACAGTTCGGTTAAATAATTCATGGCTTGACCTCCTTTGGTTGATGAATCACGATTGATTTTCATTGAACCATTCCCAGCAATAATCAATAAGACCCGGAATTATCCACCTCCTTTGAAAGATTTTTTCCTGCCAAGCCGGATGAAACTTTTCCGCATTCAGCATCGACACGATTATGGCCAGCAAGCCGGCTTCCTTTCAAATGTGGCTGACGACAATGGTTGATGGATAGCGAAAATTCAATACCTGAGCCGCAATCATTAAAAATGTTACATCGGAATGCGCCCTTGTCAAGAAAGTCAATCAAAATGACAAGTTACTTAACAAATACCACCGTAGCGAGGCTTGTCAAGGGACGGGATCTGTATATTTGCTGAAACAGCAGAAAAGTCGGAATCCGCCACGAAGTCACGAAGGACACGAAGTTAACCCGTCTAACATCTAACTAGATTATAGTTTTTCTTCGTGCCTTCGTGGTGGATAAGAGATGAGGGGATGATGCGGAGAAATGGATTGCCTAGGGGGAATTGTTGCCGGGCCAAGAGGCCCGGCCGTATGAAATTTTTTAGTGAGGAGTGAGGACCTCCCGATTACGGGCGTGCGCCGCCGGCGCCGGTCGGGTTCGCATCGGTCCCGAGGAGGTATGCCATGGCCCGCTGTTTCATCTCCGCATTGAAGTTGACTGTGGAACCGTCGATGTTGAAGACCAGCTCCGGGTCGTCCGGGAGGGCGTTGATTGCGGCCTCGACGTCGTTGTCGAGGATTCCGTTGGCAATCCAGTCGAGGGAGTCATGGATGAGGCGTTTCACGTAAAGACTGTTGTGGGCGAAGGCGCCGAAGTCATGGCGGAGAAGATTGAAGTTGAAGGCCGCCCCCATGGTGGGGCCGCCGGTTCCGGGACCATATCCCCCTTTTGAACCCTTGTCGGTCTGCCAGTTCTTGTTGGAGAAATAGGGAGAGTTGGCAATGAAAACATACCCCCGCACCTTGAGCCCTTCCGCGAGCGCTGCCAGGGCAGCGAGGAAGCCGGCTTGCTCCTCTTCGACCCTGGCGGCGGTCATGGCGTTCGTCCCGCTGTGGCAGTTGGCGCAGATAGCGCTATCGAGGGAGATGACCGCGCCGGTTGCGGGGTCTTTGCTTACCGGCAGGAACGTGTGCCGGCCTGGCTTCATGTGACAGGTTACGCACGGGCCGCTGGCGCCGGTGCCGTTCAGGTTGGCGACGCCGATCCGGTCATGCAGGTAGTCGGGGCTGTTCGAGTAATCCCTGCCGGGGTACTCGTAGCCGCTTGACTTGAAGACGGTCGCTCCGGCGGTGAGGTAGTGCGAGTTGATGAATGACATGCCGCCGGCCGATGAAAAGACCTTGAACGCGCCGGATGCGCCTTCCACCGCTTCGATCGCCTTGATGGTCCTGCCGCTCTCGCGACCGGTATGGCAGGCCATGCAGATGTTGGAAGTGGCTACATCCGGAAAAGGGAAGCTTACCAGGAGTTTTCCGGTGACCGCCGAAGAATAGTTGTAGAAGGCGGTTATCGGACTTACCTTCCGCTGCTTGCTCCAGTTGTAGGCATTTTCGTTGCCGTCGTCGTGACAGGCGTTGCAGCCAAGGACCTGCTTGGTCTTGTCGGCCGCGCTGAAATAATTGGGCCGGGTTGCTGTGCCGACATTGACCAGGTCCTGGTTCCCCCACGCAGAAATGTTTTTGAACGCCGATTTCACATAATTGATATAACCAGTTGTGGTGTGGCACCTGACGCAGTCTGCCGCGACTGAACCGGCAGGATCGGCCCCGGCCGTCCCCCTGGTCTTGAAATCATACCTGGTCCAGGGGGGGGCCGTCGTGTCGCCGTGCCCCGATCTGGCCCACTGCCGGTTCACTGCGATAACGGTGGTCGGGTCATGAGGATTGTGGCATTTGCGGCAGTTGCCGGTATAGCGGGAACTTGCGAAGGACGCCGGATAACCGGACAGGGGGGCGGTCAAGGTGGTCATGTTGGTGAAGTGGGGGGCGCCGAGGGTCCCGGCTGCATGGCATTTGAGGCACTTCAGGGCGGAATCGGGGTTCGACGTCACGTCGTGCCGCTCGGCAAGCGTAGCGGGGGTGCCGCCATGACATCTGCTGCAGCTGTTGGGATGGCCGGCAGCGGGTTCGTGGCAGTCGGAGCACCCCGCCCCGTAGCCGGGCACCTTCTTGCCGGCTGTCTCGCTATTGTGATGCGATGCCTTCCATTCATCCGCGATGTAGGCTGCCGTGACCGGGGAGACATTGGCGCCGTGGCATCCGATGCACCCTTCGGAGGCCGCAAGGGTCGAGGCCGGGCCGGCGGCGGTATTGCCGCATCCCGTGACTGCGGCAGCCAGAAGAGCAAACAAACACAGCACCAGCTTATTCTTTCCCATCATCCCTTGTCCCTCCTCGCCTGACTTTTATAGCATTTCCCGGAAAAAATATGAATATAAAATATGCAAAAGCAGTCATCCGGAATCGAATTTGTCACGTTGACTTAATTTGCTCCTTGTAGTATTTAGTAACGAATTCTAAACAAGGCAACAAATCCAATAATGAGACTATAGCAATATCTTGTTTGGCGAATGAGAGAGTGGCTGTTGGCTGAAGCGATCCGGAAACCGCAATAGGGGATGCAGGCATACGGCCTGCTAATTTGATGTCATTAATAAGGAGGGGTTGTGTCCAGTCGATCCACTTTTTTCTCTCTGCTGCTGTCGGCTGTTGTTCTCACTGTCATCTGGTCTGACAGGGCGGAAGCCATTCCCGCATTCAGCCGCCAGTACAAAACCGAATGTTCCACATGCCACACGATCTACCCCGAGCTCAACGAGTATGGCGAGGCATTTCTGAAAAATGCCTACGTCTATACCGGCAAGACCCACGCCGGCCAGGAACCTGAAGCTCCAGCCGGGGCGGGGAAGGGAGGTCCGGAGGGAAAGGATGAGAGCGGCCGGCCCGGGGAGCGGAGGGGCAGCGTCAGCGAGGGAATCTGGCTCTCCGGAATACCAGAACTTGTCCCGATCTCCCTGACGGCTACCCAGAACCTTTCCTATGACGCGCATCCGGTCAACGGCGACGAGCTCGACCTGTCAACCCGGGCACTTGTCCTTAGCGCCGGCGGCGCATTCCGCGACAAGGCGGGATTCTTCATCACCTATACCGCCTTTTCCGAGGGGAGATTCGACCCTTCCTCCAGCAACACGCCGCTCAACAATTCCACCAACATCGGAGAGCTCTTCCTGGTCTGGCGCCACGCCTTCGATACACCGGTCAACCTGAAGGCCGGCAGATTCAAGCCCAAACTCAGTCTCTGGAAAGCGTCCAACAATGTGACCGTCTCTTCCCTGGCCCCTCAGGTCTACCGGGTCGGCCGCTCGCTGTTTACCGTGGATTCTCCCGAGGACGGCCTGGAGGCCAACGCCATCATCGGCAGCCGGCTGTTCGCGGCGGGGGGGGTGGTGAACAGGAAAGGGCAGAACACCAAGGAGGGGTACGGTCACCTGTCGTACAAGTTCGGCGGCGCCGATTTCCTCGGCCACGAGCCGGTCATCGACTTCGACAGCGACAGCGTCTGGGACTATCTTTCCGCTACCGTCGGCGCCTACGGCTATTACGGACGCAATGCCGTCAACGATATCGGCAACTATTACTACCGCACCGGAGCTGACCTGGACCTCCTCTACCAGCGGCTACGGCTGAGGCTCAGCGGGGTGAAGGGGCGGGACAGCAACCCCGATTTCCTCTCCACCAAGGCCACCCTTCACTCCTTTGTCCTCGCCTCGGAAGTGGAGTACTTGTTCGGCTCGCAGGTGATTGGCGCTTTTCGTTACGAGTATCAGGATGACGGCGCCGGGATCACGCGGCGCTATATTCCCACTGTTGCCTATGCACCCCTGCAGAACACCAGGCTTGTCCTCGAGTACCAGTATGAAGCCGGCCCGGCGAGCATCAACAGGATTGCCCTGCTCGGCCTGACGTTCAGTCTCTGAACAACAAACCGGCGGTAATCTCGCCGGGATTCAATGGAGGATTTGTATGAAAAGCTTTGTGACCTTTGTGGCCCTGTTGCTGATGTTCACCACACCCTGCGTCGCCGGTCTGAAAGTAGTCGGCAAGGGGGACGCCATGAGCCTCGACCCCTCCGGTTTTCCGCCCGCCATGAGGGCCGCTTACGACATCATGAGGGTGAAGTGCGTCAAGTGCCATACCCTCGAAAGGACCGTGGTGGCGATAACGACCGGGATCGCGCCCATTACCGGCCAGCCTTTCGACAGGGGTGCAACCAGGGCCTATGGCACCAAGATGCTGCGCAAGCCCGACTCGAACATGAGCAAGCAGGAAGTGAAGACGGTCGTTGATCTCATGAACTATCTCATCGACGAGGCGGCAAAGTAGTCCTCTGCTGGGGCAGGGGAGCAGGTTTGCCCGGCCATTTCAAGGTCTGAAATGGCCGGGCTGCTTCTATAAGGGACGGATTGGATTGACAGATTAAGAAAATTGTGCAAATTTCAAGGGTCCTCGCAGGGCATCCATTGAATTTAACAGAGGCAGTGATTTATGGCGATCAACCGACGAATCCCCAGAGGAATCGAGACGAAAAACCTGAAGCTTGGCCAGCGGCTTATCGGTCTGTTCATGTGCATGGCGCTGATTGTCGCCATAACCGGCGGCTTCGGCGCCTGGAGCATAAAGAGGGTCGGGGATCGGATACAGGGGGTGCTGACCAACCTCGCCAACCAGCAGAAGCAGGTCATGTTCATGGAATTGGCCCAGAAGGATTGCCACATCAACCTGTTGAACGCCGCCATGGTGCGCACCGACTCGGAAAAATTCGAGGAATACGCCGAAGATTACCGGATGAAGAGGGACCTCTTCAGGAGCAAGGGCGAAATGATCCTGAAGGGGAATGCCAAGATGGGGATCAAGCCGGCGCTGCCGGGTAGCGTGATCGAAGCGAAGGCGAAAGCAGCGCTGGCCAACTGGGCCAAGTTCGAAGCGGATGCCGAAGACCTTCTGGCGGTCAAGGGGAATCTCCTCAAGGGGGCCGGGCCGGGAGCAGCCCTCGGCCAGACCATGACCGACGACCGGTTGCTGGAGTTGACCGAAGCCAATGAAATGACCAAGACCGTCGTGGATGATCTTCTGGTCGAGGTAAGCACCCAGATGACCCTGGCGAACAAGGAGGTCACCACCATCCAGCGTTCGGCCTTCGCCGCCTTTGTCGCCGTGGTGATCGCCGCCATTCTGCTGGCGGCCCTGTTCGGTATTCTGACCACCAGGTACATCGTCAGGCGCATCGCCAAGATGGCAACCGCCCTGGATCGGGGGGCGGAAGGCGATCTGGCCGCCAGGGTGGAGATAGATTCGGGGGACGAGCTCGGCACGCTGGCGGATGATTTCAACAAGATGCTCGGCAAGCTCGCTGAAATGATGGGTAATATCAATAGATCCACGGGTGAATTGGGGCAGGTAACCGACAATCTCGCGGAGGCCTCAAAACAGGTGGTCAATGGCGCCAAGCTCCAGGCTGATGGAATCAGCAACACCTCATCGGCCATGACCCAGATCAATGCATCGATCAAAGGGGTAGCCCAGGGGGTTGACGGACTTTCCCTGTCGGCGACCGAAAGCTCCTCCTCGATCCTGGAGATGGCGGCCAGCGTCGAGGAAGTGGCGCAGAACGTGGAAAACCTGGCCATGTCGGTGGATGAAGTCAGCTCTTCCATCACCGAGATGGCCGCTTCCATCAGGCAGGTGGGAAACAGCGTGGGCAGCCTGATGGATACCGCCTCCACCACGGCCTCATCGGTGTTGGAGATGGACAGCTCCATCAGGCAGGTCGAAACCAACGTGATGGAGACCGCCGCCATCTCCGAGGAGGTCCGCAAGGACGCGGAGATGGGGAAGATGGCGGTCGAGGCGACCATCGCCGGAATTAACGAGATCAAGCGGTCGTCGGGCATTACCTACGAGGTGATCAACACCCTTTCGGGGCGGGCGAGCGACATCGGGGCGATCCTCTCGGTGATCGACGAGGTCGCCGAGCAGACCAATCTGCTGGCCCTCAACGCCGCCATCATAGCGGCGCAGGCGGGGGAACACGGCAAGGGGTTCGCCGTGGTGGCCGATGAGATCAAGGAGCTGGCGGAACGGACCAGCAGCTCGACCCGCGAGATCGCCGAGGTGATCCGCGGCGTTCAGGACGAGACCCAGCGGGCGGTGGAGGCGATCAACCAGGCGGAGAAGAGCATCGCCGAGGGGGAGATGCTTTCCCAGAGGTCGGGTGAGGCCCTGAACAAGATCGTCGGCGGGGTGAAAAGGTCAACTGACCGGATGGGGGAGATCGCCCGGGCTACGGTCGAGCAGGCCAGGGGGAGCGTGATGATCCGCGATGCCATGGAGAAGGTCTCCGAAATGGTTGCGCAGATCGCCAAGGCTACCCACGAGCAGGGGCAGGGGGGCGAACTGATCACGACAGCGGCGCAGAGGATGAAGGACATCACCATCCAGGTCCGCGCCTCGACCCGCGAGCAGAGCAAGGTGGGGAACTTCATTGCCAAGTCCACCGAGGACATCACCGGGATGATCCAGAAGATCAAGCTGGCATGCGACGAACAGAGCCGGGGGAGCGAGCAAATCGTCGTCGCCGTGGAAGACATCCAGCGTTCCACCAATATTAATCTTGAAGCCATTGATATCCTGAACGAGGCGCTGGCAAGCCTCCTCAGGCAGACCGAAATCCTCAAAAGGGAGATGGGCGTCTTCAAGGTTTGATGCCAGCCTGTCGTCATCTAGACCCCCGAGGTCTCACAAACCTCGGGGGTCTACCTTCCTTCTCTTTTCCCCGCCCAAATTTAAATTGCGAACATTCTGATTGCGTGATATCTAGGTTGCATTATTCAGAGAGAGGTTGCTCATGACCAGGATTGGGGAAAAGTTCAAGGAACTGGGGGAAAAAGGGGAAAAGGCCCTGATAGCGTTCATCACCGCCGGCGACCCGGATCTGGAGTTTACCGGGGAGTGCATCCTGGAGATGGAAAAGGGCGGGGCGGATATTATCGAGCTCGGGGTCCCCTTTTCTGATCCCATGGCGGACGGCCCCACCATCCAGAAGTCTTCGGAACGGGCACTCACCGCCGGGACGACCCTGCCGAAAATTTTAGCAATGGTAAAATCGGTCCGGCAGCGCTCCCGGGTGCCGATAGTCCTCATGGGGTATTTCAACCCGGTGTTCAGGTTCGGCGTGGCAAAATTCGCCGCCGCTGCCGTCGCTGCCGGGGTGGACGGCGTCCTCCTGGTGGACCTTCCTCCCGAGGAGGCCGGGGAGTTCAAGAAAGCGGCCGCCGCCGCGGGGCTCGACCTCATTTCCCTGCTCACCCCCACCTCCGACGCAGGGCGGATCGCCAAGGTGGCGGAGCTTGGGAGCGGATTTATCTATTACGTCTCCGTCACCGGGGTGACCGGGGCCCGGCAGAGCGTGGCGGACTCCATGTTCGGCAAGGTGGCGGAGATCCGGGAGAAGAGTCCTCTCCCCGTTGCGGTAGGCTTCGGCATTTCTGACCCGGTCCAGGCGGCGCGGGTGGCGAGCGTGGCCGACGGCGTGGTGGTGGGGAGCGCCATCGTCAAGCTGTTCGAGGAGTTTAGCGGCGAGGAGCTGAAAAGCAGGCTGAGGGGATTTGTCGCGGAACTGAAGGCGGGCATCGGCAACTGTTAGTCGCCAGCCGCTGGCGGCCCCGACACAGGCAAAAGGATTGACATCCGTCTCTTTTTCTGTTAACACACGGTTTTATTTTTACTGAAAACGGCGGAGCAGTTGCTCCCGTCACGAGGCTCATCATATGGCTTGGTTCAAGAAGGACAAGACGCCGCTGGCGCAGCAGGAAGCGAAGAAGGTCAAGGTACCGGAGGGGCTCTGGACAAAGTGCTCGAACTGCTCGGAGGTCATCATCACCAAGGAGATCGAGAAGAACCTCAACGTCTGCCCCAAATGCAATCAGCACTTCCGCGTTTCGGCCAGGCAGCGGTTCGACCTCCTCCTCGACGCCGGGAGCTT
>JAMPXD010000151.1 GCA_023701365.1 Geobacteraceae bacterium | reverse complement strand
GGGGGTGGTGGCGGAGTTCCACTGCCGCCAAGGCTTCCCGGCGGAACAGCTCAGGACGGAGACGTTTCACGACGGCGTGCTCCTCGACGAAGAGACCTTCCGGGTCCGCGCCGCCTTCCTCGACCACCGGATACCCTGTCTCGCCTTTGCCCTGGAGGAGAAAAACCACGTGAACATCATGAAGAACCGCCTGGCGGAGCTGGGACTGGAGGTGGGCCCCTGGCTCACCTCCCTGAAGCAGGCCGTTCTGCGGGAAGAGCCGGATGACCTGCCGTTCAGGGCCTGGTGGCGGGAAAACGGCAGGGTCGTCGAGCGGCATCTGCCGCTGGGGGAGTTGAAGCGGCAGATCCTCCGGATCGTGCCGGGGCAGAAGATCGCCTATGTCACCGATGCGGTTTACTCTCCGGAAAACGGGGAAAAGATCGTCGAACTGGCGCGCGGCGCCGATTACCTCTTCATCGAGGCGACCTTTCTCCATGAGGAGGAGGAGCGGGCCGCCGAAAAGAGGCACCTGACCGCGCGCCAGGCGGGGCTGCTGGCCCGGAAGGCCGGGGTGGCCCGGGTGATCCCGATCCACTTTTCGGCGAAGTATACGGGGCGGGAGGAGCTGTTGCGGCGGGAGCTGGAGGAGGCTTATAAGGATGAATTATGAATTATGAATTATGAATCAACCTTCAGTCTTCAGCCTTCAGCCTGCTTTATCGCCAGCAGCCTCTGCCCGACCCAGTGGCTGGCGAACTGGTAGGCGATCCGGCCGCTCCGGTCCCCCTTCTTCTGGGACCAGAGGATGGCCGCATCCCGGGCCTCATCGTTCCATTGCGGGGAGGCGCCGCTCTTCCGGGCGAGCTTCTCCACCCATTGGCGGACCACGTCGACGTACTGGTCCTGGGAGAAGGGGTGAAACGCCACCCAGAGCCCGAACCGGCCGGAGAGGGAGATCTTCTCCTCCACCGCCTCGCCGTGATGGATCTCCCCTTCCACCATCATCGCCCCCCGGTTGTCGCTCTCGTACTCGGGGAGGAGGTGGCGGCGGTTGGAGGTGACGTAGATCAGGACGTTCTCCGGCGGCGCGTAGACCGAGCCGTCCAGGGCGCTCTTCAGCATCTTGTAGGAGGATTCCCCCACCTCGAAGGAGAGGTCGTCGGAAAAGATGAGGTACTTGTACGGCTCACCCTTGATCGCGTCGACGATGTCGGGGAGGTGGATCAGGTCGTCCTTGTCCACCTGGATCACCCGCAGGCCCCGGGGAGCGTAGGAGTGGAGCAGCGCCCGGACCAGCGACGACTTGCCGGTGCCGCGGGTCCCCCAGAGGAGGATGTTGTTGGCGGGGTAACCGGCCAGGAACTGGCGGGTGTTCTCCTCCACGGTCTTCTTCTGCTTGTCGATGCCGAGCAGGTCGTCCAGGTGGATGCTCTCGATGGTGTCGATCGGCTCCAGGTAGCCGGAAAAGGAGTGGCGCCGCCAGTTGGCTGCGTGGGATTCGCTCCAGTCGATCCGTGCCGCCGGCTTGGGGAGGAGCTGCTCCAGGGAGGTCAGGACGCGCTTCAACTGGGCGGTTGTTTCAGGGTCTAATTCCATCGGTCCTCCTATATTCTTCAATTCTTCGCCTGCGCCGTCTTCATCCCCAGTTCCCGCACCAACTCATCGTAGGCTACCACCGACTTGATCAGCGGCCCGGCCTTCCTGGCGGTCTCGTCGAAGGCCTTGAGCCGGGCGTTGAAATTGCCGGCACCGTCGCGCAGATGCTGGATGCTCTCTGAGAGGTAGCTCTTCTCCTTCTTGTCCGCTTCCTTCCGGGAGAGGAGCGACTTGGTCTTGTTCCAGTACTCGTCGGTGCTCCCGAGATAGGCGTTGAGACTCTCCAGGAAGGAGAGGGCCGAGGCGGAGATCTCGGCGGTTGCGGCGAGCTTCTGCTGGACGTCGGTCATATCCCGCAGCAGCTCCCCGTCGGCGAACCGCGCCAGTTCGGAAATCTCCGCCGGAGTGGCCGGCTTGGCCGGGTCGAGCGCCTCGACCTTGGCGACGAACTGCTGGGAGGTGTCAAGATAGCGGTTGATGGAGAGCGAAGCGGCGTTCAGGGAGAGCACCCCCTGGGATGCGAACTTGGTGAGCACGGACGCCTGACCGGCGTAGGGGATCGGCAGGACCTTGGCGAAGCCGGCCGCGACCGAGCCGGCCTGGACGTATTTCGCGTAGCCGGAGAGGTTTGTGGCCATCCACTTCACGAATCCCTCGAAATCGGCCATGGCCTGGCGCTGGTTCTTCGTGTTCCGGGCGATCTCCCGGAGGGTCTGGAGGTTTTTCTGCGCCAGCGCGTCGCAGGTGATGGCGGGGGCGCATTCCAGGGACCTGAGTTTTTCCTTGAGAAGGGCGTTTTCTCTGGCGAGGGCCTGGAGCGTCTCCTCCTGCTGGATCACTGTTTCGGCTGCATCGTCTGCCATGGCGGGTGTTGAGGCGGCAGCCAGGAGCAGAAACGTGGCTGCAATGAGAACCGCGCGTATCAAGGTGTTCTCCTGAGTAAAAAAGGGTGTCGGACGGTGATCACAAAAATACCTCAAATGCAGCCGTATCCGCAAGCCATAAACTAAAACCGACTCAAAGGTTTATTTGGCCACGGATAACTGCGGATAAAGTCGGATAAAGTCAAAACCGCTGATTTTATGGGGTTTCATCCGCAGTTATCCGCAGTTATCTGTGGCAAAAAACAGGTTTTAAAGACTTTTGCGATTGCTCCGGACAATGCTGAGAAATGGAGAAAACCATTATGAAGGGTGTGGGTGATTGATACTACGCCAGCCCGAACCGCCGCTGGGTCTCCGGGGGGGCGGTGTCGAAACGGGAGAACTCCATGGTGAAGGTCCCCCGCCCCTTGGTCGAGCTGCGCAGTTCGGTCATGTAGCCGAACATCTCCGCAAGGGGGACCAGGGCCGCGATTACCTCCTCGCCATCATTGGCGGTGATCCCTTCTACCTGGCCGCGCTTCTGCTGGATGGCGCCGAGGACCTTGCCGGCGTGCTCCCCGGGGATGATGATCTCCAGCTTCATCACCGGTTCGAGGAGGACCACCGCCCCGGCGGCCGCCTGGACCAGACCCCGCTGAGCCGCGGCCCGAAGCCCGAGCTCGGTGGTGATACCCGGCAGGAAGGGGACCTCCATGACCCGCACTTCGATGTCGGTCAGGGGATAGCCGGTCCGGCAGCCGGCGGCGCAAGTCTGCCGCAGGCTCTCCTCGACGAGCAGGCGCAGCTCCGGCGGCAGGGGGGTCTCCTCCGGCGGGGGGAGGATGAGCCGCACCCCCGTGCCCCGCGGCAGCGGCGTGAGCCGCAGCAGCAGCTCCCCCTCCTGGACCTTGCCGTCGATCTCCCGGTGGAACCTCTCCCGGCGCTCCACCTCGTGCTTCAGGGTCTCCCGGTAGACCACCCGGGGGGGGCCGGTTTTTACCCTCGCCCCGAACTCCCGGGCGAGGCGGTCGGTGATGATCTCCAGGTGGAGCTCCCCCATCCCGGTGAGGATGGTCTGGCCGGTCTCCGCGTCTTCCCGCACCCGGAAGGTGGGGTCCTCCCACTGGAGCTTCTCCAGGGCGGGGGGGAGCCGGTCCCGGTCATCCACCCCCCGTGGCTCGACCGCCAGGGAAACGACCGGCTCGGGTACGGTCAGCCCCTCCAGGATGACCGGATGGCCCGGGTCGCACAGGGTGTCGCCGGTGAGGGCCTCCCTCAGCCCGAGGGCGGCGACGATGTCGCCGGCCGAGGCCTCTTCCAGCCGTTCCCGCTTGTGGGCGTGCATCCGGAATAGCTGGGTGAACCTCTCCTGGCTGCCGCGGGTGACGTTGCGGACCTGCATCCCCTCCCGGAGGGTGCCGGCGTAGATCCGCAGGTAAGTGAGCTTCTTCCCTTCCTCGGAGGTGACCTTGAAGGCGAGGGCGCAGAGGGGGGCGTCGGGATCGCACGGGATTGATTGCCGCTCCCCCCCGTTGATGGTCCTGCCGTACACCGGCGGGGCCTGCCGGGGGGAGGGGAGAAAGGCGTTAACCGCGTCCATGAGCGGCTGGACCCCCCTGTTGCGCAGCGCCGCCCCGAGGAGGACCGGGAACAGCCGGCACTGGACGGTGCCACGGGCCAGGGCCGCCTTCAGCCGCTCGCCGTCGACCCGGTTCCCCTCCAGGTAGTCGGCGAGGATCGCGTCGTCGAAATCGGCGGCCGCCTCGACCACGGCCCGCCGGCCCTCCCGGAGCTCGTCGAGGCGCTCCGGCGGGACCGGCAGGCGCTCTACGGTCTTTCCCAGGTCGCGGTCGGAGAAGAGAAGCAGCTCCTCGCCGATCAGGTCGATTACCCCGGCGAACGCCCCTTCGCTCCCCACCGGGAGCTGGAGCAAGACTGGCCGGGCGCGCAGCTTCGCCGTCATCTCCTTGAGGGTCTTCAGGTGGTCGGCGCCGACCCGGTCCATCTTGTTGATGAAGCAGATCCGGGGGACCCGGTAACGCTCGGCCTGGCGCCAGACCGACTCGCTCTGGGGCTGGACCCCCTCGACCGCGCTGAATACCGCGATGGCGCCGTCCAGGACCCGCATGCTCCGCTCCACCTCGATGGTGAAGTCGATGTGGCCGGGGGTGTCGATCAGGTTGATCCAGTGCCCCCCCCAGCGGCAGGTGGTGGCGGTGGCGGTGATGGTGATCCCCCGCTCCTGCTCCTGGGGCATCCAGTCCATCACCGCCTCCCCTTCATGGACCTCGCCCATCTTGTGGGTTTCGCCGGTGTAGTAGAGGATCCGTTCCGAGACGGTGGTCTTGCCCGCGTCGATGTGGGAGATGATGCCGATGTTGCGGATCAGGTCTAATGGTGGGGTGGTCATGGTGCTTCGAAGCTCCTGGAAAACGGGGACAGATCCGACCGATCTGTCTGCTCCGACCGATCTGTCGGATCTGTCCCCGTTTTCACTTCCGTTACTCGGCAACGATGATGTTGTTCACCACCCGGTTAACCCGGAACACGTACCAGGCATCGGCCTCCGCCATCTCCCGCTCTTTTTCCTTCGGGACCTGTCCGTCGAGGGTGACCACGTAATTGCGGCAGCTTACCCGGAGCTGGGAGGCGTTGACGAAGGGGTCCTTTTCCAGCACCAGCCGGACCGCATCGACCACCTCGTCGTCGTTGTCCTCCATCGGGGGCGTCACTTCCAGGCCGTTCACCACGTCGCGGCTCCCCGGCACCCACCAGGCCAGGACCCCTGCCAGCCGCTTGTGGGAGAGGCTTCCCAGTTGGCCATTGATAGTCACCACCCCATCTTCCACCTCCACCTCGAACACCCCCGTCTTGCCGAGGGGGGCCTCCCTGACCGTCTCCAGCCCCCCCTTGACGAGGGCCCGGATGGTGCAGTCGTTGAAGGCCTGCTCCTGGAGGAGGGCGTCGCAGACATGGTCGCGGATGTCGGCGTCCTCCATCGGCTCGGCAGGGACCACCCGGAGCCGGTCAACGATCCCGGTCACTCCGGGGACGGCGCCGGCCAGCTCAAGGGCGAGCTTCTTGGCGGCCACCTCGTCCACATCCCCCGTCAGGGTCACGACCCCGTCGGCGAAGTCGACCCCGACCGGCCGTTGATGGATGTTTACCAGCGGTTCCCGCTCCAGCGCGGCCAGCACGTTTTTCACGATTTCTTCCCTGACGGTCATTCTCTCTCCCCCCTCTCGCGCGATTCCTTAAGCATTGCTATCACTTCGCTGTCCTCCACCTGGGTAAAGTCGTAATAGAAGCTGCCGACCGCCATGAAGCCGGCGGGGGCCTGGAGGCAGACCCATTCGTCCACCATCCTCCTGATGGTCGCCTCCGCATCGGGCGAGGCGACCGGCAGGGCAACGACCAGCCTGGCCAGCCGCTCCTGCTTCAGGGTGGTGACGGCGGCCTTGACGGTCGCGCCGGTGGCGACCCCGTCGTCCACCAGGATGACGGTCTTCCCGGCCAGCGGCGGGAGCCCCTCCCCACCCCGGAACAGGACCTTGCGCCGGGCGATCTCCTCTTTCTGGCGGATGGTCTCCCGCGTCAGGTACCCCCGGTCCACCCCGTAGCCGGCGATGATCTCCTCGTTGAGCGCCAGGGCGCCGGTCTCGGAAAGGGCCGCGACCGCCAGTTCCGGGTTCCCCGGGAAGCCGATCTTCCTGACGATCAGGACGTCGAGGGGGAGGTCGAGCTCCCTGGCGATCTCATAGGCGACCGTCACCCCGCCGCGGGGCAACCCCAGGACGATCGTCTCTGGTTTGCCCCGGTAGTGGGAGAGCAATTCGGCCAGCCGTCTTCCCGCGTCGCTTCTGTCCTTGTAAATCATGGTCGCTCCGCCTCTGAAAAAGCTCTCACCACCAAGACACCAGGACACCAAGAAGGTCAAAACCCACTTTTCGAGGTTCTGGAACAGAATAGATTCCTGTTTTTCTTGGTGCCTTGGTGCCTTGGTGGTTAAATTTGGCTTGTCCGGTTTGAAAAACAGCCCTTTCTGATGATTGTAGCATGGGGCTGCCGCTTGTCCACCGACGGGGAGTCGCACGAGGGGGGACGGAGTGAAAAATGCCGCAGGCGCGGTATACTTGAGCGATGGAACGGACGCTGACAGGATTCCGACATGCTCTATAAGCTGCTTGCCGACGGGGTGGTGATTTTCCACTTCCTCTGGATACTCTTTCTCATCTTCGGCGGCATCTGGGGGAGGAGATACCGGGGGGTGCGGCTGGTCCACGTTCCGGCCCTGGTCTTCGCCTTCCTGCTGGAGCTGTTCGGCTGGTATTGCCCGCTCACCTATCTGGAGGTCTGGCTCCGGAGGCAGCATGACCCCGCGCTTTCCTACGCCGGCTCGTTCATTGCCCACTACCTGGAACGGCTCATCTACATCGAGGTCGAGCGGTGGCTGATCTTCCTGCTGACCCTGCTCATCTGCGGGGTGAACGGCTGGCTCTATCTGGGGAAGAGGCGGGGGGTGTAGGGGCAGACCCGCGTGCCCGCCAGGAGGGCACCCACATGGGGGTGCCCCTAGCCGATGGCGAAGAGCGGCGGCTCGATCTGCTCGCCCTGGCAGACCGGGCATTTCCCCGGCTTGTTGAGGCGCTCCCTCTTTTTGAACCGGAAGCCGCACTTCCGGCAGACGGCGGGGGTGATGATGAGGTGCAGCCCCTTCCCGTGAGTCGCGGTCCGGACATGCTCCAGGTGCACCAGCACTTCCTTCTCGGTGATCCGCACCTCCCCCGAGATGTCGCGGGCGGAGAGGGTCTCTCTCTCCAGGAGGGCGATGATCTGGTGGCGGAGCGTGTCGTGCTGTTCCGCGGGGATGAAAGGTTTTTTCGGTCGGGTCGTCATGGTGGATTTAATTATACCAGCAATCGGAATGATGTAGAGACGTAGCATGCTACGTCTCTACCGGGAGGCCACGCATGAACATCCAGGAAAGGATCGCCACGATATTCCCGAAGGCGGATGAGATCCCGGCGGAATTCCGCCTGCCGGGGCCGGTGGAGCAGGATGGCTACATCATCGGCGGCGAGCTGCGCAGCTGGGCGGGGCCGATGCAGGAGGTCCTCTCCCCGGTCTGCGTCTCGACCCCCCAGGGCCTGGTTCGGCAGACGATCGGCAGGTTTCCCCTGTTGACCGAGAAGGAGGCGCTGGAGGCCCTTGCCGCCGCGGTGGCTGCCTACGACGAGGGGAGGGGAAGGTGGCCGACCATGCCGGTCGCCGAGCGGATCGGTCACGTGCAGGAGTTCGCCGCCCGGATGAAGGAGCGGCGGGGCGAGGTGGTGCGGCTCCTGATGTGGGAGATCGGCAAGCCGCTCCGCGACTCGGAAAAGGAGTTCGACCGGACGGTCGAGTACATCGGCGACACCATCGACGCCCTGAAGGAGCTGGACCGGGTCTCGTCGCGGTTCGTCATCGAGCAGGGGATCATCGGCCAGATCCGCCGGGGGCCGCTCGGGGTGGCGCTTTGCATGGGGCCGTACAACTATCCGCTGAACGAGACCTTCACCACCCTGATCCCGGCGCTGATCATGGGGAACACGGTGGTGCTGAAGCCGCCGCGCCACGGGGTCCTCCTGTTCAGCCCGCTCCTGGAGGCATTCCGCGACTCCTTCCCGGCCGGCGTGCTGAACCTCATCTACGGCGAGGGGCGGCGGGTGGCGCCCCCCCTGATGGCGAGCGGCCAGGTGGACGTGCTCGCCTTCATCGGCACCAGCAGGGCCGCCAATTCGCTGCAGAAGGGGCACCCCAAACCGCACCGGCTCCGCTCCGTGCTCGGGCTGGAGGCGAAGAACCCGGCCATCGTCCTGGCGGATGCCGATCTCGACCTGGCGGTCGCCGAATGCCTGGCCGGCAGCCTCTCGTTCAACGGCCAGCGCTGCACCGCGCTCAAGATCGTGTTTGTCCATGAGCGGGTCGCCGGCGAGTTCCTGCGCAGGTTCGGGGCGGCGATCGACGTGCTGGAATGTGGGATGCCGTGGGAACAGGGGGTGACGATCACCCCCCTGCCGGAAGCGGGGAAGCCGGCCTATCTCGGGGAGTTGGTGGAGGATGCGCGGCGGGGCGGGGCGCGGGTGGTGAACGAGGCGGGGGGGATGGCGAACGGCACCTTCTTCCACCCGGCGCTAGTCTATCCGGTGCAAGAGGGGATGCGGCTCTACCGGGAGGAGCAGTTCGGCCCGGTCATCCCGGTCCTGCCGTTCGACGACGTCGAGACGCCGGTCCGCTATATCGTGGAGTCGGACTACGGCCAGCAGGTGAGCGTGTTCGGCCGGGACCCGGACCGGCTGGCGCGGCTGATCGACCCGCTGGTCAACCAGGTCTGCCGGGTCAACATCAACAGCCAGTGCCAGCGCGGCCCGGACATCTTCCCGTTCACCGGCCGGAAGGACTCGGCTGTGGGCACCCTGTCGGTCTCCGACGCGCTCCGCTCCTTTTCGATCCGGACCCTGGTGGCGGCCAAGGAGAGCGAGCTGAACCGGGAGATCATCGGCAGGATCGTCCGGGAGCGCAAATCGGCGTTTCTCTCCACGGATTTCATTCTGTAATTGCAAAGGCGATTTGCCACAGAGGTCACAGAGGTCACAGAGGAAAGTCAAAACCTGAAAAAACTTATCTCGCGCAAAGGCGCAAAGACGCAAAGGAAAATCAAAGAAGATTTTTTTTGGTTTTTAACCCTGAAATGAAATCAGGTTTTGAAGGTTTAGCCTTTCTTTGTGTCTCTGCGTCTTTGCGTGAGCCAAGGCTTTAGTTTTCGGTTTTCTCTGTGTCCTCTGTGGCTAATGCTTTTCATCAGCGCCTGATCTGGAAACCGTCGAACTCCCCCCGGTACGCTTCTTTCCGCACCGCCACATCATCCACCCTGGCCCAGTCGGGGCCGATGCGGCACCAGTCGATGAGGGCGGTCACGTCCCGCTCCTCCCCCTCGAAACACCCCTCCACGCTCCCGTCCGGGAGGTTCTGCACCCAGCCAGAGACGTTGTGGCGGAGCGCCGCCTCCCGGGTGTGGTAGCGGAAGTTCACCCCCTGGACGTGGCCTGTGATGATTACCCTGGCGCGGATTTTCATGGCGGTTCCTTTCCCGTGAGGCGCACAATTGCTTGCCAATGTGGTGACCAGAATATAGACTATATTCGGACCAAAAGAGGAGGTTCCGAACATGAAAATAAATGAGGCCAGTTATTTCAAGGAGAGCCTGGCGCTCCTGAAAATCCTTGAACTGGGGCAGAAGGACCTGGAGGAGGGAAAGACCAAACCCTTCCGTACGGCGTTTGCCGATATCCGGGCGCGGATCAGGGAGAGCGGTCGTGACATTTACGGTCCTTGCTCATAAATAGTAACATACTGCTCGCTGTCAATTTCAACCAGCTACCTTCTTCCCCCCTCCCAACCTCCCCCCGCTGGGGGGAGGAGTTTTATAGTTCCCTCCCCCAGCGGGGGAGGGCTAGGGAGGGGGCGAATTAAAGCCGGGAGGGAGACTTGCATTCTTCCCGGC
>JAMPXD010000150.1 GCA_023701365.1 Geobacteraceae bacterium | reverse complement strand
GCTTCAAGGCCGTTTCGGGTGTGCAGGGGGCGACGCTCTTGACACCGAGCAGCCGGGCCAGCTCCTTGGTGGAGACCTGCAGATCGCCGTGCATCAGGACGATCAGCGGGTTTTTCCGCTCGTCCTCCATGATCAGGGTCTTCACCACGCTATGTTCGTCCACCCCCAATTCCCGCGAGGAGACGGCGGTACCCCCCTTCTCCTCGTAGGGATAAGGGTGCTCGGTGAAGCTGACCCCGGCAGCACGCAGCGCGCGCACGGCGGGGGTGACCGGGGTTTTATCCTTGCCCATGAAGTAATCCCGTGGCCATCGAAGTATTCAGCAGACGCAGATGGCAACTATACTTCAGTTGCCGGGTGAAATCAAGGCAGGGTGCAGGAACGGCAGATGCCCTGGATCGTCATCGGTTTGCCGGCTCGTATGCAGTTGCCCATGTCGTCGAACGCAGCTGGCGCTAGGCCACGGGAAATTTAGAATATGTTAATGATGGGTTGATTATAATGTGCTTGACATTACGATAAAATAATTGTTTTATTTCCCGATATGACCAAAACTAGTTGTTAAATCAGTGGGAAAGTGTTACCTTACCGGTACTCCAATTCAAACGCAAGTACGCGTAACATTTGGATAAATACTGAAATCTTTGGTGGGTTAGCTGACGAGTACAGACAGTTCAAAATTGCTCTCACTCCCGTCTGCATTACTCCTCCTCTATCGGTTGAAAATCCCCGGAAGGTGCTTACTCGTCTGACGATTCAACTGCGGTGCGGCTGCCACTTGGGTCTGGTGCTGAAAGGCAATTAACTCGCTTGCATGGCAAAGGAACGAATCGTGGCATGCTCTAAATTTACCGGAGACAACTTTATGCTTCTTCCACTCAGGGTGGCCCTCGCGCCACTCCTATTTATTGCGGCGCTTGCTTCCTCCGCTGTCGGATCGGCAGAAGGTCGCTTCGGACCTGATCCGATGATGATCGTTTATTGTAGCTCCGAGCAGCTCGGCTTTAACGGGGAGGTGGTTGCCCCCCTGCAACTCTTGCAGCGTAAAGAGATAGCCGACGAATTGGGGTTGACCGGTTCCCAGCTGGATAATATCAAGGAAGCGGACCAGCAGTTTAATGCCGGCTTGAAGGAATGGCTCGACAAGCAGGCCGGCAGTGCCGCGTTTTCGCAGCAGCGAAAAGAAAAGGCGGGCGGCCTGGATATGGACATTGCGAAACAGGTGGGCGAGACCCGGAAAAAAGTGGCGGAAATACTGAAACAAGGCCAGCTTAGACGGATGCGAAGCATCTCGCTGCAAATGTACGGCTTGTGGGTAATACCGATCAAGGATATGCAGGAACTCCTGCGCTTGACCACGACCCAGGAAGCAAAACTCGACGGCATCCGTGCCCAGTTGTTCAGGAAGATAAATGACGCGTCAGACGCTCCTGTCAAGCCCAGCTCTCCCGTCCAATGCAAGATTGTTGCCGTGAACAACGAAAAAATCAGATCCCTGGTTGTCCAGAGCGAGCGAGCCGCCTATGAAATCCTTTCACCGGAGCAGAAAGAGACACTGGAAAAGATGAAAGGGAAGCCTTTCAGACCCTGAATGCTGGCGGGTCTTTGGGGACTTGGCGATTTCCTGAGTGAAATTCATGCGATCGGATCACATATGACATACATCGAACAGCTGAAAAATAGTGGCGGTGAGCATCTTGGCAAAGCGGATGTGGCAAAACTGCTGACAGCGGAAAGCGGTTTGCAGGAAGAGCTGTTTGCCTGGGCCCGAGAAGTTCGACGAGATAATCAAGCCGATGACGTATTGCTCCGTGGGGTAATCGAAATCTCCAATCATTGTCAGAAAAACTGTGACTATTGTGCGATGAGGTTCACCAATAAGGAGTTAAACCGCTACACCTTGAATCCGGAGGAAATTCTCACCCTGGCGGCGACGATCAAGGATGCCGGCATTCACATCGTATTCCTGCAGGGCGGGCAGAACCCCGGAAACGACCATATTCTCGAACAGGTTATCCCGATCATAAAGAACGAGCTGAAACAGGAAGTTCTGTTATGTCTGGGAGAAAGACCGCAAAGCGTTTACGAGAAGTTCGCCCAGTTGGGTGCCGATTCCTACATCCTCAAATATGAGACGTCCGATGCCGCGCTTTACCAGGAGATATCCCATACTCCGCTGGAGCGCAGGCTGCAATATATCGACTGGATCAAGGCTGCGGGCCTGAAGCTGGGGACGGGAAATATCGTCGGGCTGCCCGATCAGACATTGGAAAGCCTGGTGAATGACATCCTGCTCGACATCAGGATCAAACCGGACTTCGTCAGCTCGTCGCCGTTCATTCCCAGCTCGAACACACCGCTGCAAAACCATACCTTTGGCAACGTGAATCTGACTCTCAATACCATGGCAATTCTCAGGGTAGCCTTGAAGACCCCCCTTATCCCGTCAGTCAGCGCGCTTGAAAGCGTCTACAAGGATGGACAGACCATGGGTCTGAACGCGGGGGCCAATGTCATCACCATCAATTTTACTCCCAAGAAAAGCCAGGATCTCTATAAGATATATTCCGAGCGCCGGTTCGTGGTAAGCCTGGAGCATGCAAAGAGATCGATTGAAAACGCCGGACTGCGCATCCGCAGCCGGGAGGATTAAATAAGGCCAACGACATGCAGATGATCATTACACAATTCAGGGGATGAAAGGACTGGGGAAATGAATGCTATGACAAACAATGTGGGCAGGGGGAAATCAATAAGAACACGTGTCGGCAATATCTGTCTTTGTTCGGCACTTGTTCTGCTGTTTAACAATATCGGCTATGGCGCCGAGCCGCAATCCAAACCGGTGGAGATCAAGATCACCTCCAAGAAATCGATACTCCACATGGGAAGTGTCGACTCAACCAGCTTGACTGAAGACGGCATCAAGGCTGCCAAGCTTGTGCTCGACTTCTTGAATACAAAGAACGTCGAATCTGCCAAGACGGCGCATCAGATCTACGACAAGATCATCCCGCGGGAAAATTTCGGTGGTGACTATACCGCGCTGCAGTGGCTGATCGAGGCGCTCATGGCCCCCCAGGGCGAAAAGAGCAAATACCTCTCCGACAAGTACCACAAGAGCTTCTATGAATTTTTCACCGATAACGACAACGCGCAATTGAAGGAGTACCTCAAGCGCAAATACAAACTGGAGAACATCCAGGACGCCGACCCCGCTGCCGGCCTGAACCGGCGCGCCTTCCTGGAGGACTTCATTCTCTTCAACAACCCGCGTCGCCCCGCATGGGAGAAGACGGCAGATCTCATCAAGTCGCTCAATATCAAGCCGGGGATGAAAATCGCCGATGTCGGCAGCGGTCCGGGCTTCTTCAGCCTGCAATTCGCCGAGCTGGTGGGGGATAAGGGGCGCATCTACGCCATCGATACCGTCAAGGAACATCTCGACTATGTCGGCAATTTCGCCAAGAAGCACGCGATCAACAATGTCGAGCTGATCCAGACGACCGATCACACGATCGGCATGGGGGGCAAGGAGCCGGTCGACATGGCTTTCATGTGTTCCCTGTATCATATCGTCTACGTGACGTTCAAGGAGCAGGCTAAGGACGAGTTCATCGAGAGCATCCACAAATCGCTGAAAAAGGGGGGCACCCTCTATATCGTCGACAACGGTATCGTTCCCGAGGGTGTTCTCCCTTATCACGCCCCCTATATCAACAAGGACCTGATCATCGGTCAGCTCCAGTATTACGGTTTCCAGCTGGTCAGGCAGTATCAGTTCATTCCGCAGCGGTTCATACTCGAATTCAAGAAAATATGACTTTAACGGATAGTGCGCCAAGTGCTTGATTCGAACTCAATCGGAATGCTCGCTGCACTCGGCTCGGCGGCCTCGTGGTCGCTGGGTGCCGTCCTGTTCAAGGGACTCGGGGAATCCCTCTCCTCCTTCGCCATGACCCTGGTGAAGGGGGGAGTGAGCGTCTTCCTCCTCGGAGCCCTCACCCTGCTGACGGGGGGGTACGCAAACATCGGCGGAGAGGCCTACCTCTACCTGATCCTGAGCGGCATCCTCGGGATCGCTCTTTCGGACACCTTTTTCTTCAGTGCCCTGAAGGAGGTCAGCCCCCAGACGATAACCCTGCTGTTCACCTTCGGCCAGGTCGTCACCGTGCTCCTGGCGGTGCTCCTCTTGGGGGAGACCCTTCCCTTGCAGGGGTGGGGGGGAATCGCCCTGATCATCACGGGGATCACCATAGGGATGTTTCCGGGCTTTGCCGAGAAGGGGCAATCGTCACTGCGCGGCATTGTTTTCGGGCTGATCTCGATTCTTCTCATGTCGTTTTCGGTGATACTGACCAAGAAGGGGCTGGCTGAGGTCTCCACGCTCTATGCCACCTTCCTCAGGATGCTGGCGGGGACATTGGGGATGCTCCTGGTGGGCATCGCGACGCGGAGGCTGGGTGGTTGGGTGACGCCGTTCCGGGACCCCAGGCTGATGACCAGGTTCACCCTGTCGGTATGCGTCATCACCTTCGGGGGCTTCTGGCTGGCGATTGTCGCCTTCAAGTACACGAGCGTCGCAGTGGCCAACAGCCTCATCTCCACGGAACCGATCTTCGTCCTGCCGGTAGCCGCGCTGCTCCTCAAGGAGAAGGTAACGGTCCACGCGGTGGCCGGCGCTGTCATCGCTACGGTGGGGGTCATCGTCCTGTGCACGGGCGGCAGCGGTATCTAGAAAGGATTCGACATGGCCAGCATACCCGAAGTTAAGAGCATCGACAGGGCGGAACTGATCGCCGCTGCCAAGCAGTTCATAAACGAAGATTACCGCCGTCTGAAGGAACTGGGCTTCGTCAACCGGACCGGGGAATTCTTTCCTTCCGGGGTCCACTACCCCCCCATCACCATGTACCCGCCGATCACCCAGGAGGAGATGTTCAAGGGGTATCGTCTCCCCGACGACGGACTCCTCGATATCTACATCCACATTCCCTTCTGCCACCAGCGTTGCCTTTTCTGCCACTACCCGGTAAAACTGGGGGAACAGCCGCTGGAAAAGGATCTCTATCTCGCTGCGCTGGAAAAGGAGATGGACATCTACATGGCCCAGCTCGGGCTGGACCGGATCAAGGCCCGCTCGATCCTCGCCGGCGGCGGTACCCCCACATACCTCACGATACCTCAACTGAAGCGGTATTTTGAATTCTTTACGAAGCGGGTCGATCTCTCCAGGATAACCCAATACAACTACGACGTGGACCCGAACACCCTCATCGGCCCGGAGGGGGAAGAACGGCTGCGGATCATGCGGGACTACGGCGTCGACCGGCTCACCATCGGCGTCCAGGCGCTCAATGACCGGACCCTGGCGAACATGAACCGCCACCACAGCGTCAAGGAGGCGCTGGATTCCATCGACGCCTCGCGAAAATACGGCTACCAGCTCAACATCGAGTTCATCTTCGGCTATCCCGGCCAGACCATCGACAGCTGGATCGATGACATCCAGATGGCCATGGCGCTGGATGTGGACGAAATCCAGATGTACCGCCTCAAGGTCGACGCCTACGGGGATTATCAGGGGCCGGTCAAGAACATAGTGGAAAAACAAACATTGCGGGTCCCTGACGACGAAGAGACCCTGATAATGAAGAAGGTCGCCATCGACATGCTGACGGCCAACAACTTCACCGAGAACATCCGGCGCGTCTGGAGCCGGACCAGGAAGCAATTCTCCCACTATGCCTGGAACCAGTGCTGCATGCTCTACGATGAAATCGGCCTGGGCCTGACCGCCTTCAGCAGCCTGCGCGATCGCTACGTGCTGAACACCCAGTATTTCAACGAGTACTACGCCATGATCGAGACAGGGAAGCTTCCGATAAACCGGGGTCTGGTGAGGAGCCCTGAGGAGCAGAAGCGCTGGAGCCTCATCCTCCCCCTCAAGAACAGCTACGTGCAGAAGAAGATCTACCGGGAGCGGACCGGAGGATCCGTTGGAAATGACTTTGGAGCCAAGCTGGAGCGCCTCAAGGAGTATGGCTTCATCGTCGAAGACGAGCACCGGATCTCCTCAACCAGGCTGGGTACGTTTTTTGCCGATGAGATGGTGCAGCAGTTTTACTCTCACGACTACATTCCCGTCCCCCGCGGGGAATTTGCCGAAGGGCCGCTGAACCCTTACAACGGCCCCGACACGCTTTAGCACAACCCCCATCATCGCCTGCCACGGTCCCGATACGGAAGCGTCATGATCAGAATAACAGGTCTCAGCAAGGCTTTCCTGACACCATCCGGTCGCGTTACCGCTCTGCAAGAGATCAATCTCACCATCGACAAAGGGGATATCTTCGGCATCATCGGTTTCAGCGGCGCCGGCAAGTCTACCCTGCTCCGCTGCCTCAACCGGCTGGAGGAGCCCGATTCCGGGACGATCCGGATCGAGGGCAATGAAATTACCCGCCTGGACAAGGTGCAGCTGCGCGAGGCGAGAAAAAAGATCGGCATGATCTTCCAGCAGTTCAACCTGTTTGAATCGAGGACCGTCTTCGGCAACGTCGCCTTTCCTCTGGAAATTGCCGGCTACCCGAAGGAGCGGATCAGGGAGCGGGTGGAGGAGATCCTGGAGCTGGTCGAGCTGACCGACAAGATCGCCTCCTACCCCGCCCAGCTCTCCGGCGGCCAGAAACAGCGGGTGGGGATCGCCAGGGCGCTCGCCAACAAGCCGGACGTCCTCCTCAGCGACGAGGCGACCTCTTCCCTCGACCCCAAGACGACCTGGGCCATTCTCAACCTGTTGCAGGACATCAACAGCAAGCTGGGGCTGACCATTGTCCTGATCACCCACGAGATGGACGTGCTGCGGCGGATCTGCCGCAATGCGGCCGTGCTCGATGCCGGCGAGATCGTAGAGACCGGCCCCGTCGCCAGGCTGATTGCCAACCCGCAGCAGAAGACCACGAGGCTGTTCTTGGCGAGCGACGGCTTGCCCGCCGCCGCCCGTGCCGGCCATGACCCGCATGGCGGGGAGGAGAGCCGCGATGCAGGCTGACCTTTTCCCCTTGCTGGCGACCGGCCTGGGTGAGACCCTCTACATGGTTGCCCTCGCTACCCTCTTCGCCATCCTGCTCGGCCTCCCCCTCGGGGTGGCGCTGGTGGTCACCGAGCCGGGCCACATCCTCTCCGCCCCCCGGCTGAACCGGGTCCTCGGGACCCTGGTGAACATCACCCGCTCCTTTCCCACCCTGATCCTCATCGTCCTGCTCCTCCCCCTCTCGCGGCTGCTGGTGGGAACCACCCTCGGCTCCACCGCTGCAGTCGTCCCCCTGGCGATAGGATCGGCCCCCTTTCTCGCCCGGCTCATCGAAAACAGCCTGAAGGAGGTCGACCGGGGCAAGATCGAGGCCGCCCAAGCCATGGGCGCCACGCCGGCCGAGATCATCCGCAAGGTGATGATCCCCGAAAGCCTCGCCTCCCTGACCCTCGGCGTGACCCTGGCGATCATCACCATCACCGGCTTTACCGCGACGGCAGGGGCGATCGGGGCGGGCGGCCTCGGCAGCCTGGCCGTCCGCTTCGGTTACCAGCGCTACCGCACCGACGTCATGGTGGCCACCGTGGTGGTGCTGGTCGTCCTGGTCGAGCTGGTGCAGTGGGGGGGGAATCGCATTGCCCGGCGCATCAACAAGAACCGCCACACGTTCGGCTGACCAGGAAGCAACACTCTATCGTTCGAGGAGCATGATATGAAGGGAAAGATCGCACTGTTTGCGAGGGGCGTCCTGCTGGTTGTCGCGGCGCTGCTCGGTTTTCAGCTGGCGGGATGCAACGCCGGCAAGGGAGGAGCCGGCGGCGGGGAGAAGGGCACCGGAGCCACCCTGAAGGTCGGAGCCGCGCTGGTGCCGCACGCGGAAATCCTCACCTTCGTCAAGCCCGCCCTGAAAGAGCAGGGGGTGAATCTGGAAGTCGTGGTGATCGACGAAGAGGGGTGGATGAACCCGGCCCTGGCCGAGAAGCAGATTGACGCCAACTACTTTCAGCATCTCCCCTATCTCAGCTCCGTCGCCAGGGAAAAGGGGTACGACTTCGCCGTGGCCGCCAAGGTCCACGTCGAGCCGATCGGCTTCTATTCCACCAGGATCAGGGCGCTCGGCGAGCTGCGCCAGGGAGCGACCATAGCCATTCCCAACAATCCCTCCAACGAATACCGCTCGCTCGTGCTCCTTCAGCAGAACGGCCTGATCAGGCTGAAGCCGGGGCTCAAGGACTTCGAGGCCACTCCCCGGGATATCGCCGAGAATCCGAGGAAGCTGAAGTTCGTCGAGGTGGAGGCGGCCCAGCTCGCCAGGTCCCTCGCCGATGTGGACGGCGCCGTCATCAACACCAACTACGTGCTCGATGCCGGGATGGACCCCAACGCGGCCCTCTTCAGGGAGGATGCGAACTCCCCCTACGCCAATATCCTGGTGGTGCGACAGGGGGAGGAAAAGCGGGAGGACGTCAGGAAGCTGGTCCAGCTCCTCACCGCTCCGGAGGTGCGGAAGTTCATCCGGGAAAAGTACGGGATGGCCGTGGTGCCCGCCTTCTGACTGTCGCCTGAGGGGAAACGGCGAGGGGATAAAAAACGGCCCCCTGGTGATCACCAGGGGGCCGTTCGGAGCGCCCGCCGCGGTTAACCGGCGGGCTTGCTAGGGCAACCCTCTTTGCAGCGGGTAACCGGGCGAACCATATAGTGTGCTGTCCACATAAGTCTATATCTCCTTTTCCGGTGGATTTCCTCTCATCCTTAGCGAGGTTGTTTTTATAATAATCTTCCCCATGGCAAAAGTCAACGGCAGCGACAATTAAATTTGATCATGTGAATCTATTGATGATCCTGAGGAGTGCCCCCGCCTTCACGTCCAGGGCACCGTCCGGGCAGAGCTCGCGACAGCAGAAGCAGCGGATGCAGCGGTGGTAGTCGAAGAGGAGCTTGCCATCCCTGATCTCGATGGCCCGGGGGGGACAGGCGTCCGCGCAGACCCCGCAGAGCCGGCATTTCTCCGGGACCACGCAGGGGCGGGTGGTTAGGTAGTGGCGGAGCCGGTTCTTCAGGAACGGCGGGAGTCCGAACTGGACGTCCGAGAGGGGGGGGAGGCGGAACGGGGCGACCCGTGCCTCATCCAACGGGAGACCGGCGGTCACGATGGTGCTCCGCTCCGCCCCGTCGATGCCGAGCTTCCGGGCGGTCCGCTCCAGGTAGAGCAGTTTTCGCGGTATCCCGGCGATCTCGGCGGCGATGACGTCCACTGCCAGCGGGTTGGCCCCCGCCAGCAGGAGCCCCACCTGGACGGGGTCGCCGCTCCCAGGGCCGTCCCCCTCCATGGCGGTGACCGCGTCGACGATGGTGAGGTCGGGTTTCCTGAGGAGATATATCTCCAGCAGCATCCTGGCGAACAGCTCCTTGTCCGCCCCCGCCTTCAGGTGCCAGGCCGCCTTGCCGTGCCCCACCACCGCGCCGAACAGGTTCTTCACCCCGCAGGTCATGGTCATCATCTCGTGGGTCTTCAGTTTCGGCAGGTTGATGACCCGGTCCGCCTCCAGGTAGGGGCGAGCCAGCTCCAGGCGCTTGAACAGCCCCTGGCCCGCTACCTCCAGCGGTTCCGTGAACTCCACCAGCCGGGCGCCGCTCTCCTCGACGACCCGGAGCATTCCCGATTTCCCCGCCACCTTTCTGAGCTCGCCGATCCCGGGAGAGTCCCCCACCAGCGGGAGTCCCCCCGCCTCCTGCACCAGTTCGATCACAGCCCTCAGGAGCTCCGGATGGGTGGTGACCGCCTTCGCCGGCGCCTTGGCCGAGAGCATGTTCGGCTTGAGCAGCACCCGCTCCCCCGGCCTGACATACGCCGCCATCCCGCCTAGCGGCGCAAGGAGGCGGACGAGCGCGGCCCTGACCTGTTCCCGTTGATAACTGGTGCATCGTTCGATGGCGACAGTGTGCATGACCGGATAGTAGGGCCGGCGGCGGCGAATGTCAAAATGTTTCGAAAAAAAGGGGGGGAGGCTGCT
>JAMPXD010000149.1 GCA_023701365.1 Geobacteraceae bacterium | reverse complement strand
GTTATGCGGGGCACGGGGAAGGCCTTCTCTGCGGCAGGTGCGGCCGGGGTGGCCGGGCGGTTTCCCGGCGGACCATCGAGTTGCTGGCGATGGCGCTCCGTACCGGGCGGTTCGGCGCGGTTTCCTTCAGCCCCGCCGAGCTCTCGGAGGCGGGGAGCATCCTCGACCCCGCCATTGCCCTCCACGTCAGCCGCCCCTTCAGGGCCATCGAATTCCTCAGGGAAATGGGGGGGTGACCCGCCGCTGTAAACTGATCTCATGTAAACAGCGCCACCGGCCAAAGTTGCTTGACCGGGGAGGCTAGGCGGGTTATATTACCCATTTTCCGAAACAGAACAGCGCAGAAGTCAAGAGCGCAGAAGATCGGATTTCAAGGCATTTCCTTCCGCACTTCCGCTCTTCCAGCCTTCCGGCTTGTACAAGGCCCCATGTCACAGAGCGATCTGAGAAAACTGCCCCCCCAGAGCCTCGAAGCGGAGATGTCGATCCTCGGCGGCATCCTCCTGGATAATGAGGCGATCAACCGGACCCTGGAGATCCTCGTCCCCGAGGACCTCTACCGGGAGTCGCACCGGAAGATCTTCCGGGCGATGATCGACCTCAATGACCGGGGGGAGCCGTGCGACCTGATCACCCTCACCTCGATCCTGAAGAAGAAGGGGGAGTTGGAGGAGGTCGGCGGGGGCGCCTACCTCGCCAACCTGGTGGACTACGTCCCGACCGCCGCAAACATCGCCTACTACTGCAAGATCGTCAAGGAAAAGGGGGTCACCCGCAAGCTGATCAGCGCCGCCACCGAGATCGTCACCCGCGGCTATGACGACCAGGTGGAGGTGGAAGAGCTCCTCGACCGGGCCCAGCAGACGATCTTCGAGATCTCGGAGAACAAGCTCCGCCCCGCGTTCTACCCGGTGGGGGCGATCCTCAAGGACACCATACGGAACCTGGAGCTTCTCTATGAAAAGAAGGAGCACGTCACCGGCGTGCCGACCGGCTTCAGCGACCTGGACGAGAAGACCGCCGGCTTCCAGCGGGGGGACCTGATCATCATCGCCGGCCGCCCCTCCATGGGGAAGACCGCCTTTGCCCTCAACATCGGCCAGTATGCGGCGATGCACAGCGAGCAGCGGACCCCGGTGGCGATCTTCTCCCTGGAGATGAGCAAGGAGCAGCTGGTTACGCGGCTTCTCTGCTGCGAGTCGCGGGTCGATGCGAGCCGGGTGCGGACCGGTCACTTCCAGGAGGCCGACTGGCCGAAGCTGATCAAGGCGGCGAGCTCCCTCCATGACGCCAAGGTGTTCATCGACGACACCCCGGCCATCGCGGTCATGGAGATGCGCGCCAAGTGCCGGCGGCTCAAGGCGGAGCACGGGATCGGCCTGATCATCGTCGACTACCTGCAGCTGATGCGGGGGAGCTCCAACCCGGAGTCCCGCCAGCAGGAGATCTCCGAGATCTCTCGGTCGCTCAAGGCCCTTGCCAAGGAGCTGGACGTGCCGGTGGTGGCCCTTTCCCAGCTGAACCGCGGCCTGGAAAGCCGCACCGACAAGCGGCCGATGATGAGCGACCTCCGGGAGTCGGGGGCGATCGAGCAGGACGCCGACGTCATCATGTTCGTCTACCGGGAGGCGGTCTACTGCGAGAAGTGCAAGAACCGGGAGCTCACCTGCGACGAGAGCCATGAGCGGAACGCCGAGATCATCATCGGCAAGCAGAGAAACGGCCCGATCGGTACGGTGAACCTGACCTTCATGGGTGAATACACCAAGTTCGAGAACCAGAGCAAGAGGGAAGATTACTGAGAAAATGCAAATTGCAAAATGCAAAATGCAAAGTTGAAAATATAGTGAAAAGATGAAGGAGAGAAAATGATACATCCGACAGCACATATCAGCGCCACCGCCAGGATCGCGGACGATGCGGAGATCGGCCCCAACGTGACGGTCGGCGACCACGCGGTTATCGGCGCCGGCACGAAAATCATGGCCAACGCGGTGATCGGCCCCTGGACCACCGTCGGCAGCAACAACACCATCCATTTCGGGGCAATTGTGGGGCACGATCCCCAGGATTTCGGCTACAACGGGGAGGAGAGCTATGCGGTGATCGGCGATGGCAACATCATCCGCGAATACGCCACCGTCCACCGGGGAAACCGGGCCGGGACGACTACCGTGATCGGCGACAACAACTTCCTGATGGTCCAGTCCCACGTGGCCCACAACTGCGAGGTGGGGAACAACATCATCCTGGCCGGCGGAGCGCTTCTGGCGGGGCATGTGATCATGGAGGACCGGGCGATCATCTCCGGCAACTGCGTGGTCCACCAGTTCTGCCGGATCGGCCGGTTCGCCATGATGCGCGGCCTGTCGCGCACCTCCCGTGATGTCCCCCCCTTCTGCATCATGGACGAGACCCACACGGTGAAGAGCCTCAACCTGGTGGGGCTGAGGCGGAACGGCTTCGACGCCAAGAGGGTGCGGGCACTCAAGAACGCCTTCCTGATCCTGTTCCGGAGCGGCCTCAACATGCAGAACGCCATTGAGCAGGTGGAGGCGGAACTGGAAATAACCGACGACGTCCGGGAACTCCTCGACTTCATCAGGGGCTCCAAGCGGGGGGTTTGTTTCGGCGAGGGGTCGCCGGTAGCGGAATTCGAATAAGGCAGGCTTAAGGTAAAGGGCTAAGGGCAAAAGGGGTAAAACCTTTAGCCTTTTGCCCTTAGCCCTTCGCCCGTAACTATTGAAATGAGGAAAGGACCATGACCATATACAATCCGATGCGGGAACTGCCGGCCAGCGCCGGTTACAAGAAAGGGGACGTCCTCGTCCTGTGCGGCGAGCTGTTCGGCCGCGGTTATGCCAACGGCATCGTCGAGGAGGCCCGGGCCAAGGGGATGACCATCATCGGCGCCACGGTCGGCCGGCGCGACGCGGACGGGACGCTGCGGGCGCTTAACGGCGAGGAACTCGCCGCGGCCGAGGAGTTCCTCGGCGGGCGGATCATCAATGTCCCGCTGGAGGCGGGCTTCGACATGGAGCCGGCTGCCGACGGCCGTTCCCCCCTCGACCAGCTGAAGGGGGTGAAGGCGGACGACTGGGACAAGGTGCGCCTCGACTGGGACGGCATCGAGCAGTCCCGCAGCCGCGGCGTCGCCCGCTTCAGCGCTGCCCTCGGTGCGTTCGCGGCCGAGCTGGCGCAGTTGATTCCCCCCGGCGCTAACGTCCTGTTTGTCCACACCATGGCCGGCGGCATCCCCCGCGCCAGGATCTTCATGCCCCTCCTGAACCGGGTCTTCAAGGGGCAGGGGGAGCGGTTCCTCTCCTCGGAGGCCTTCTGGAACTCCGACCTGGGGCAGCTCTGCCGGATCAGCTTCGACGAGGTGACCGCCGACACCCTCAGCCACCTGATCGACGCCACCGAAGAGGTGCGGGAGCGGATTGCCGCCGCCGGCGGCCGGGTCTCCTACGCCGCCTACGGCTACCACGGCACCGAGGTCCTGATCGACGGGGTCTACACCTGGCAGTCCTACACCCCCTACCTGCAGGGGTGGGCGAAGATGCGCCTGGAGGAGGCGGCAACTGCGGCATGGGAGCGGGGGATCAAGGCGACCGTCTACAACAGCCCCGAGATCCAGACCAATTCCAGCGGCCTCTTCCTCGGCGTGGAGATCTCCCTTTATCCGTTCCTGACGGCCCTGGAGCGGGAAGAGGGGGGTGCGCTTTTCCGGCAGGTCGCGCAGGAGTGCCGGTCGCTGCTGAAGGAGGGGGCCTCCCTCGACGCCCTGCTGAGCGGAGCCAACGATTACCTCGCCTCCCCCCTCATGGTGCAATTCCGGGATTTCGACGGCTGGCCGCTCCACAACACCCCGGAACAGGCCGAGCAGATGCTTTCCTGCGCGACGGAACTTCTCGGGTTGAACGCGAATCCCAAGGAGATCGTCTGCGCGGCCTTGTCCCGGGCGGTCTTCACCGGGGTGGGGCGGCTCATGTTCGACTCCTCCTGGCAGCCTGCCGCGCCGGTATTCTGGCTCAACCACGATATCGTCGCCAAGAGGCTCGCCGCCGGGTGACGGGTAGGTTCACTTTTAATTCAATGTTCTGAAGGGGGCGGGAATAGAGCATGATCCCCAAGATATTGCTGGTCGATGACGTCAAGATGTTTCTGGATCTGCAGAAGATGTACCTGAAGCTCTCGTCGGTGCATCTGCTCACCGCGGGCAACGGCCTTGAGGCCATTGAGGTGGCCAGGAGGGAGCGGCCGGCGCTGGTCTTCATGGACCTGCACATGCCCGGCATGGATGGGGCCGAGTGCTGCGCCCGGCTCAAGGCGGACCCCGCCTTCAAGAAGGTGCCGGTGATCATGATCACCTCGGAGGGGAGGGCGGAGGACCGCGGGCTTTGCGAAAGGGCCGGCTGTGACGGTTTCCTGACCAAGCCCCTGGACCGGGTCCGTTTCCTTGATGTGGCCCGCAGGCACCTCCCGGCCATCGATCGGCGGGACAACAGGGTCCCCTGCCAGGCAAAGGTCAGGTTCAGGGCCTTCGGGGTAACCCTCTCCGGCGATGTCCTGGATATCAGCACAAATGGCATCTACCTGGCCGCTGATTACGAGGTGGTGGCGGGGACCGAGCTGGAGCTCGTTTTCACCCTCCCCGACGGGAGCGGCGCGGTGATCCAGGCCAAAGGACGGGTCGCCTGGCTGAACAGCACCAGGGGAAGGCTGAAGCAGGGGCTGCCGGTGGGGTTCGGCGTCGAGTTCGTAGCCATCACCGAGGAGTCCAGGGCCGCCCTGGAGCGTTTCGTGGCGATCGGCAGGTGAGCCGCCGGCGCGCGCCGCGGAAATAGGTAATGATGAACGGGCCGCCTTGCCAGGGAAGAACTGAGGGGCAGCTTTTTTTTGCGCAGGATTTTCATCAGCTTCCCCTTTGCATCTGCCGCCGCTGTGCTATCATTTCCCGGTAACAAAGCAACGGGGCCGCCAGCAGCAGCCATTCCCCCGGGGAGGTGCGCAGCGGTTCACAATCAAGAAGGGAGGAGAACATGGCAAACGGACCGAAATCGGAAAAAGATCTCAGGGAGGCCTTTGCCGGGGAATCCCAGGCCAACCGCAAGTACCTCGCCTTTGCCGGGCAGGCGGAGAAGGACGGCTTCCCCCAGGTGGCCAGGCTGTTCCGCGCCGCGGCCGAGGCGGAGACGATCCACGCCCACAACCACCTCAGGGCGCTCGGCGCCGTGCACGGGACCCGGGAGAACCTCGTGGAGGCGATCGCGGGGGAAACCCATGAATTCATGAACATGTACCCGCAGATGATCGCCGACGCGGAGCTGGAGGGGGCGACCGAGGCGCGCCGCTCGTTCACCTTTGCCAACGCCGTGGAGAAGGTCCATGCCGAGCTCTACCAGAAGGCGCTCGACACGCTCGGAACGGGGGCGGAGGAGTGCGACTACTTCATCTGCCCGGTCTGCGGCCATACCGTAGAGCGGCAGACGCCGGACAAGTGCGGGATCTGCGGGGCTGCAGGAGCGGTCTTTTTCAGGGTGAAGTAGCCGCAGCCGGAGGGATGAGGGGACGATCCAGGAGATCCGGCTGCGCCAGCCGCCAGCAAAAAAAGCCCGCTTGCGCGGGCTTTCCTGTTTCTGCCTGGCTGCTGTCTTAGCGCACCAGCTTCGACAGCCGCCTGAACTCGTCGGTGCCCGCCACCCGCAGGAGCTGGAACATGGCGGTCTCGGTGGAGGTGACCACCGCCCCGGCGGCGGTCGCGGTCTCCAGCCCGACGAACCAGTTGTCCTTGCGCCGGCTCATCACCGCGTCCCGCACCAGGTGGACGGTGTAGCCGGCGTCGAGGAGCTCCAGCACCGTCTGCAGGACGCAGACGTGGGTCTCCATGCCGGTGACGATCACCTGGCGGCGGTTCAGCCCCTTCAGGCTGTCGAGGAAGGCGTTGTCGCCGCAGCAACTGAAGGTCATCTTCTCCAGGGCCGGCTCGGCCAGCTTCTCCCTGATTGCCGGCAGCGTCTCGCCGAGCCCCTTGACGTACTGCTCGGTGGCCACAACCGGTATCCCGAGCTCCCTTGCCGTCTCCTGGAGCACCCCGATGTTGCCGGCGAGCCGCTCCAGCACCCTGTCGTCCATGGCGCGGCAGAGCCTCTCCTGCACGTCGATCACCACCAGCACCGCCTGCTCTCTCTGCAAGAAGTATTTATCCTTGATGCCCATCAGTTTACCCCCCTGTTTTGTCGACCGGAGACCAATGACCAGTGACCTGAAAGACATAATCCGGTCCCCGGTCTTTGGTCTTCGGTCTTCGGTCTTTGGTCTTTGGTCTTTGGTCTTTGGTCTTCGGTCTTCGGTCCCTGGTCCCTGGTCCCTGGTCTCCGGTCTCCGGTCCCTAGTCCTTCTTCACCTCTATCCCCAGGTCCTGGATCTTCTTCCTCAGGGTGTTCCTGTTGATCCCGAGGATGTCGGCCGCCTTCACCTGGTTGCCCCTGGTCTTCTCCAGGACGAAGCGGATCAGCGGCCGTTCCACCTGCTCCAGCACCATGGCGTAGACGTCGCCGCTCTCCATCTTGTCCATGTTGGAGAAGCTCCCCCTGAGCTTGGTGTCGACGATCCCCTCCAGGGAGAGCTCCTCACCCTGGGGCCGCTCCCCACCCTTGCGGGGGGCGATCCCGGCGAAGTCTGCCACGGTCAGCAGCGGATCGGAGGAGAGGATGACCGCCCGCTTGATGGTATTCTCCAGCTCCCGGATGTTACCCGGCCACTGGTAGGCGGAGAGCTGGCGGAGCGCCTCTGGGGTGCACTGTTTCCGGGGGATCTCCAGCTCGGTGCAGCTCTTTTCCAGGAAGTAGTCGACCAGCTGCGGGATGTCCTCGGCCCGCTCCCGCAGCGGGGCGAGATTGATCGGCACCACGTTCAGCCGGTAGAACAGGTCTTCCCGGAACTCCCGGCGATGCACCTTTTCCTCCAGGTTCTGGTTGGTGGCCGCGACGATCCGGACATCCACGGCGATGCTCTGGCTGCCGCCGGTCCGGATCACCTCCTTCTCCTGGAGGGCCCGCAGGATCTTGGCCTGGAGGTCGAGCGGCATGTCGCCGATCTCGTCGAGAAAGATGGTGCCGCCGTTGGCCTGCTCGAACTTGCCGAGCTTGCGCTCGACCGCGCCGGTGAAGGCACCCTTCTCGAAGCCGAACAGCTCGCTCTCCAGGAGCTCCTTGGGGATGGCGGCGCAGTTGAGGGCGATGAACGGCCTGCCGAGCCGCTTCGAGTTGTAGTGGATGGCCCGGGCGATCAGCTCCTTGCCGGTCCCCGATTCCCCCTGGATCAGGACGGTGATGTCGGAGGGGGCCACCTTGCCGATGGTCTTGTAGACCTCCCGCATGGCGGGGGAATTGCCGATGATGGTCTTCTCCGGCTGGTAGCGCTCCTTCAGCTCCTCCTTGAGGGAGCTCACCTGGGAGGTCATCTCCCGGGCCCGGTTGACCTTCTCGACGATGGCGTCGATCACGTCCAGGTCGAACGGCTTGGTGATGTAGTCGTAGGCCCCCCGCTTCATCGCCTCCACGGCGTTCTTCATGCTCGCCTCGGCGGTCATGATCACCACCAGCAGGTCGCTCTTCAGCTCCCGCACCCGGTCCAGCAGCTCCAGCCCGGTCAGGCCGGGCATCTTGATGTCGAGGATCGCCAGGTCGTAGCTGTGGGAGCGGATCAGCCTGAGCGCCTCATCGCCGTCGCCCGCCAGATCGACGGCAAACCCCTTCTTTTTCAGGGCCTTGGAAAGGACCCAGCGCATGCTCTCTTCGTCGTCGGCGACGAGAATTCTCTGTATGGACATAGATAACCTCAAGAACGGCTAAGGGCTAAGGGCGAAAGGCGAAAGGTTTTAAATACCCTTTAGCCTTTAGCCCTTTGCCTTTTGCCCGCTTATTGTATTAACGGCAGCATTACCGTGAAGGTGGTGCCATGCCCCGGATCAGAATCGACCTTGATCATCCCCCGGTGCTCGGAGACGATCTTCTGGCAGATGGCGAGGCCGAGGCCGGTCCCCTTCGCCTTGGTGGTGAAGAACGGGGTGAACAGGTGCTCCAGCTGCTCCTTCACCATCCCCGGGCCGTCGTCGCTCACCTCCACGGCGACCATCCGGGAGCGCCTTTCCCAGTTATGGGACATGCTGTAGTCGGACACCACCCGGCTGGCGACCTGGACCGTCCCCAGCTCCCCGACCGCCTCCACCGCGTTCTTGATCAGGTTCAGGAACAGCTGGGTGAGGAGCGCCTCGTCCGCCAGGATCGGGGGGATGCTCGGGTCGAACTGCTGGCGGAAGGTGATCTCCCTTCCCGCCGCCCGCTTCTGCAGGACCAGGATGTCCCCCAGGATCTTGTGGATGTTGACCCGGCCGAGCTCCAGCTTGCGGGGGGAGGCGAGCTCCAGGAGCTCCTCGACGATCCGGTTGACCCGCCGAACCTCCTTGATCATCACCCGGGTGTAGTCCCTCAGCTCGCTCTCCTCGGGGAGCTCCTGCTCCAGAAGCTGGGCGGCCCCCTTGATCCCGCCGAGGGGGTTCTTGATCTCATGGGCCAGCCCCACCGCCAGGGTCCCCAGGGCGGAAAGGCGGTCCGCCTGGCGCACCGCCCGCTCCAGGTCCCTGATATTGCCCAGATCGCGCAGCACCAGGATGGTGCCGACCCTTTCCCCGCTCTCCAGCAGGAGGGGGGAGGTGGTGGCGCTCACTGGCGTGGTGTGCCCCGCCTTCTTCAGGACCACGTTCTCATGGTCAGAGATGGTCATGCCGGTGGTGGCGGTCTTTTCCACCATCTCGGTCAGGAGCTGCTCCCCCCTGAATACCGCTGCGAACGGGTTCCCCACGGCCTGGCGCCGGGAGACGCCGGTGATCTCCTCGGCAGCCGGGTTCATCAGGGTGACCAGGCCGGCGGCGTCGAGGGCGAGCACGCCGTCGCCGACGCTGTCGATGATGTTCGCGTAGAATATCCGGGCAGTGTCCCGTGGTTCGCTCCGTGGTTCGCTCATGACTGCGGCTCCTGAAGGAAAAATTCGTGCAGCGCCCGGTTCAGTTCCTCTCTGCTCTGGGTCAGATTGACCAGCGCCCGGAACCGGGCGGCGCCGGCAACTCCCCGGGCGTACCAGCAGAGGTGCTTGCGCATCTCCCGCAGCGCCACCCGTTCCCCGCTGGTGGCGATGAACAGTTCCAGGTGCCGGAGGGCAGTTTCTCCCCGTTCGGCAGGGGTGGGGAGGAGCGGCTCCCGGCCGGCGAAGACATCGAGCGACTCCCGGAAGATCCACGGGTTGCCGAGCCCACCCCGGGCGATCATCACCCCGTCGCAGCCGGTCCGGTCGAGCATGGCGGCGACGTCGAGAGCGGAGAACAGGTCGCCGCTGCCGATAACCGGGATACGGAGCGCCTCTTTCAGGGCGCCGATCTGGTCCCAGTCGGCCTTCCCCTCGAACATCCGGGCCCGGCTCCGGGGGTGGAGGGTGATGGCGTCGCACCCCTCGGCCTCGGCGATCCGGCCGATCTCCAGGAAGTTCGTAGTTCCCTCGTCCCAGCCGGTACGGATCTTGATGGTCAGGGGGAGGGTGGTGGCCCGGCGCACGCTCCTGATGATCGCCGCCACCCTGGCCGGCTCCCGCAGCAGGGCGCTGCCGGCGCCGCTGTTGACCACCTTCCGCACCGGGCACCCCATGTTGAGGTCGATCAGCTCGCCGTCCCCCTCCACGAGGCGCGCCCCTTCGGCCAAGAGCTCCGCGTCGTCGCCGAACAGCTGGATGCCGAGCGGCCGGTCGGCCGGGGTGCTCCGGACCAGCTCGAAGCTCTTTTGCCCCTCCCTGACCAGGCCGTTCACGCTCACCATCTCGGTGAAACAGAGAGCCGCCCCCTGCTCCCGCGCCATGAGCCGCACCGGGAGGTTGGTTATCCCGGCCATCGGGGCGAGCAGCAGGTTGTTGGGGAGGGCCAGCCGGCCGATTGTCAGGGGTCTGGTCATCTGCATCTTTCTTAGCTATTTGCCTAAATTTTAGGCATCTTAGCACAGGGAATGAAAAAGGCAAGGGTTTTTTGCTGGACGGGATGCAGAGTAGC
>JAMPXD010000148.1 GCA_023701365.1 Geobacteraceae bacterium | reverse complement strand
GAAATCGTATGAAAGCAAAAAGCGGTTACTCCGGACTGGAAAGCTTTCCCCTCTCCCTCTCGACCAATAGGCCGGGGCTGCTCAGATTGTCCGGCCATGATGCCAAGGTGCGCCTGATCAATGACCTGTTTGACGCGGGGAATGAGGAAGAGGCGAGAAGGATGCTGCGAAAAGCCCTCGATGAGGTGACCCGGGATCTCGACAGGATTCTTGGCGATGGGAGGCAACCGGGGACTGCCGGCGATAAAACCGGGCCGAACGGCGAGGCCGCCCTGTTGCTGGCCGTGGAGACATGAGCTCCGGTTACCATTGGTTCACCAGCCATCTCCAGGCAATGGCAAGCTTTCGGCCCAGGTAATTGAGGAGCCTCGAAAGGATCGTTTCCCCCTCTCCGCTCATCTTTTTCAGCACCAGCCTGAGGTTTCTCTTGCTCTCGAAATCGTCGGGATTGACTGCCAGGGCAAGGTTCAGCCATTCAACGGCGGCATCGTAGCGGCCGATCATGGCGAGGGAAACCGCCAGCTGCCTCATGGAGTCGTAGTCACTGTCATTGACATGGAGCGCTTTCCTGTACCATTCGATGGCTTCCCGGTCTTTCCCCATCTTCGACAGGGAAACGCCGGTCTGCCGCATGGCGTCGTGGTCCAGGGGATTCATGGCGATGGCCCTGGCATACCATTCCATCCCCTTTTTCTCTCTGCCGAGATTGGAAAAGGCGAGCCCCTTGTATCTCGCGGCCTCGAAGTCGGACGCATCAAGGGCGAGCGCCCGGTCGAAGAACCTGATCGCCTTCCGCTCGGCATCGTTAAGGAGAAAGAAGACGCCGACATTCCTGACGATAAAGGGGTCATCCCCCTCCAGCCGGCAGGCCGCGAGCAGACACTCCCTCTGCTTCCTGCGGTCCCGTTCCAGGTAGCCTGCCGCCTCGGCGCTGAAAAAGAGCTGGTAGGCCCTGTCATCCGCCGCATCGATCAGGGCTTTTTCCAGGAGGACCGCCCCCGCCTCCCTCTTCCCCAGATCAAAGAGATTGTCTATTTGCGCGCTGAGATTGCGCAGCTCGTTCCTGGCAGCAGCCAATTCATCACTCCTTTGTCAACTCATCTGCCGGCCAGGCCGGCATCCCTGACCCAGCGCCACAGGGTGGACCTGTCGACCCCCAGCTCCTGGGCGGCGCCGGCCCTGTCACCCTTGTGCCGGCTGATGACATCGGCGAGGACCGCAGCTTCCGGGGCATTGCTGGTGCGTCTGCGCGGGGTTCTCTCACTGCGCTCCTGTTCTGCCAGCCCTTTCGGCATGAGATCCGGGCCGATCTCGTTTCCCTTGCAGAGGATCACCGCCTGCTCGACCAGGTTCAGCAATTCCCTGACATTGCCCGGAAAACCGTAGTTCAGCAGCAGCTTCAGGAGATCCGGTGACACCCGCTGGACTTTTTTCCCGTACGACGCGTTGAACTTGCTGAGGGCGATCTCCAGCAGCAGCGGGATGTCCTCCTTCCGCTCGCGCAGCGGCGGAATGCTCAGCCTGACGATATTGATCCGGAAATAGAGGTCGCGCCTGAAGCTCCCCTGTTCGACCATCTCCTCAAGATTCCTGTGGGTCGCGGTGATGAAACGGACATCCGCCTTCATCGGGTTCCTTGCCCCGAGCGGCTGGAACTCCCGGTTCTCCAGGACCCGGAGCAGCTTCACCTGCAGCGGCAGCGGCAGGTCCCCGATCTCGTCGAGGAAAAAGGTCCCGCCATTGCACAGTTCCAGCCGGCCCGGGCGGTTCTCGACGGCGCCGGTATAGGCCCCCTTTCTGACCCCGAAGATTTCGGCTTCCAGGAGCGTTTCCGGCAGGGCCCCGCAGTTGACGATCACCAGCGGGCCGTTCCGGCGCGGGCTCAGATCGTGGATCGCCCGGGCAAACAGCTCCTTGCCGGTGCCGCTTTCGCCATGGAGCAGGACGGTCGCCTCACTGGCGGCAATATCGTCCAGGACGTTGAACAGCCGCCTCATCGCCGGATTGCGGCTGACGAGATTGCGGAAGGTGAATTTGTCGTGCAGCTCCTTCCTGAGGGTGTAAAGGACCGAGAGGTCGCGCATCGTCTCCACGCCGCCGCGCGCCTTGCCATCACTCCCCATCAGGACGGAGGCGCTGACGGAAATCGGTTTCTTGTTGTTGTCCCGGTCGATGATTTCCACCTCCCGGTTCAGCACCGACTCGCCGGTCTCGATAGCTTCCCTGACCGGGCAGGCAAGGCCGCACGCCTCGGAGCGGAAGATCTCGTAGCAGGGTCTGCCGATCGCCTCGTCATGGGTAAAGCCGGTTATCTCCTCGGCAGCCCGGTTGAATGAGCGGATCAGCATGGCGTCATCGACCGTAAAGACGCCGTCGGCGACGCTGTCCAGGATCGTCGAGAGATTCTTCAGGTTGCGGATGGTCTCCACCCCGCCGATGACGTTGCCAGCACCGTCGTAGAGGACTGAGGCGCTGACCGAAATGGGGGTGCGGCGGCCGAGTTTGTCCAGGATACGGACCTCCCTGTTCAACACCGGTTTCCCCTCTGCCAGCGCTTCCCGGAGCGGGCAGTCTCCGGAGCAGACCTCTGTGCGGAAAATCTCGTGGCAGGGCTTGCCGATGGCTTCCTCACGGGAAAACCCGGTTATCTCCTCCGCCGCCCGGTTATAGGTGGTGATCCGCATATCCCTGTCCACGGTAAAGACGCCGTCGGCAACCGAGTCCATGATGTTGCGGCTGTACTGCAGATAGAAGGCCTCATTTTTTTCAAGCTGGGTCATAGGCGCATATCCCGGTGAAGTTGCCGGCTGGGGAGGAGATTGGTCACCGCCTGGCCCTGCGGCTGAGCAGGGAGTCGGTTCTGTTTCTGACCAGGCGGAGGATGAGAACCCCCATGATGGAAAGGGATACGCCGATGCAGATACCGAGGTAGCCGATCGTTCTCGCGGCTCCCCAGCCGAGCAGGTCACGCCCCCCCAGCAGCACGATCAGGGCGATCCCGCCGAAGACGCCGAGCCCCCCCGCGAGGTAGAGGACGAAAGCGGTTATGGAAAGAAACAGGCCCGATGATTTTTTTGTCATGACGCGGCTCCTCCGCGGATAGGCGGCCGTTTTGTTGCATCAGGCAATCTGCAACACTATAGCATTACGAAACACAAATTTGCAGTATTTTAATCTTGCCCGAAATTCTTACAGCGGTTCCGGGGCCACGCCGGTTCATTGCAGGAGACGGGGGCGCCGGTTTGCGCCGGCGCCCCCGTGGCCTGCCGGTCCGTTTACGAGAAAAACGCGTACAGCATGAAAAAGACCAGGGTGAGGCCGGTGAACAGCGCGGCGAAACCGAACCCCTTGAACAGGAAGTCGTAGAGGACGCCGCTCGGCCTTGCCACGCTGAACCTCTCGGTGATGCCGAGCTCTTCATAGCGCTGCCACTGGTCGCCCCGCTCCTCGATGAATTCCTCCCTGGTCATCTGGCCGTTGAAGATCACGAAATCCATCGGGAACTTCTCCGGCCGGCCATGGGTATTGAAGAAATGGACCGTGAAGATGAAGCCGGTGGCCAGGAGCGCCTCGTCGGAATGGATGATGGTGGCGACGTTCATCATCCACCCCGGCAGGAACCTGCCGAACAGCTCGGGGAACCAGAGCATCAGGCCGGAGCCGCCGATGGCGAACATACCCCAGAAGACCGCGATGAAGTCGAATTTCTCCCAGTAGGTCCAGCGCTCGAAGGTCGGCTTTTTCCCCTTGAAGAGGAACCACCTGACCATGCCGGCCACGTCCCTCGCGTCACGCAGGTTCGGCATGAGCGAATCGGGGCCGAACATCCGCTGCAGGAAATTCCCCCTGATGTCTTTGCGGATGAACAGGAAGTCGACGCTCATCAGCAGGGCGCCGAGGAAGTAGTAGAAGGTGAGGATGGCGCAGCCGCGGTGGATCAGCCCCGCATAATGGACCCCGCCGTAAAACGACATGAGGGTCTTGGCCCAGAGCTGATCGCTGAATTTCAGCGGCAGGCCGGTAAGCGACAGCCCGAGGAAGCTGATGATCACTGTGAAGTGGAGGAAGATGTGCCGTTTCTGAAAGCGGTAGTAGAGCTTCCCACCCTCGGCAACGTGGTGGAGCCGCCCCTCGGTCAGGGCCGCCTGCTTCTCCCGGTTCTCCACGAAGCCGCGGAACATCCAGAGCAGGGTATGGACCCAGAAGACCGCGAACGTCCCGACCAGCAGCCCGGTCATGGCAATGTAGGTCCAGTAGAGGATCGGGTAGTTTTCCCGGTCTGCATGGCTGCCGTGGGCATAGTAGCGGGCAAACAGCGGCGTGGCGGCACTGTGGCAGGGGGTGCAGACCTTGACGACATTGCTCCTGTTGATCGTCGAGGCGGGCTCTTCCCCGGGGAGCACCAGGTGCGCCGTGTGACAGTCGGAGCAGCCGGCAGCCCGCTCGGGGAAGCCGAGCCGGTAGCCCTTGCCGTGATAGCTCTCCAGGTAGGTCTCCACGGCGGTATGGCTGACGTTGTTGCGTGCCATCATCTCCTCATCGGCATGGCATCTGATGCAGGCCGAGGTGTGGAACATCCGCCCCTCATTGGTGGCGGGGCTCTGCACCTTCCTGACCGCGTGCAGGCCGTGGCAGTCGCTGCAATCGGCGGCGTCCCTGCTGCCGGCAAGAACCGCCCTGCCGTGGACCGATCCCAGGAATTCCCTCTGCTGCGGGTGGCAGCCAATGCATTTCCGGAGCACCACCCGCTTATCCTGGCGCCAGCCCGTCACGGCATGGATATCGGCATGGCAGCCGGCGCAGCCGATCCCCTTGGCTTCATGGACGCTACCTGCATGCTCGGCATGCTCCTGCTGGTGGCAACGGCCGCATTGGACTTTCTCCAGCTTCACCCTGCCGGTCATGTGCCTGAGCAGGTCGGCCCCCTCCGGGTGGCAGCTGGTGCAGCCGTTCCTGCCATGGGGGGAGGTCCCGAACTTCTCCGCGGAGATCTTGTCGCCGTGGCAGCCGAGACATTCCATCGGATCGACCGCCATTCCCTTTTCCGCCAGGGCCGCGGCCGGCAGGGTCAGCAGCAGGAATAACAACGGCAATAATTGCTTGCGAAACCTGAACATTTTCATCTCCTGTGTCGTTAAATTCTGTCTCTCTGCAAGATCTCCAGCAGAAACGTAACCGCCGCATCCTCATCCTGATTGTTGAATCTGAATTCCATCTCCCGCACGAAGAGGCGGAAGTTCTTCCGGAAACCACCGTGATACCTCACCAGCCCCTTCTTCGCATAGGTCCAGAAGCTGGTGGCGACGGCCCCCTCTTTCGACCCGCCGGCGGGGAGGAGGTGAATGCCGTCCAGATCGAGCGAGCAGAGGGTCCTGCGGTCTCTTGCGTATATCCACCCGGCGATTTCCCCGCTGCCGGTCCCGGCAGATGGCCCCCCGGCCGCCTCCTCCCCCGCGCAGAGGAGAGAAACCCGCCCCCCGCGCTGCATCACGCAGAAGAGCGGCTGCGGCTCCCTCCCCACCCCCCTGTCAGCAGCGCTCTCATGAAAAGGCGCCGGATGCATGGCCGCGGCGCCGAACTGCCTGATGGCATCCCTTTCGCTCGCCTCTGTAACGGCGCGCCGCAGCAGGTCGTAATACCTCTGGAGGGTCTTGCTGTTTAGCCCCTGCTCCGCCGCCGCTGCCGAAGCCGGCACCAGCCGCCAGAAACTCCGGGCGAGCTGCTGCAAGCTCTGCGGGGACAATCTGCCCCGGTGATTTCCGACGCTGTATTTCTTGCGGCAGACGGCGCACTGGCGGCGATTGTCGCTGAGGAGATAATGCTGCCGGCTGCCACAGGCAGGACACCTTGGTTGATCCATGCAGATACCCGGTCCGTTTATCTGGTGTGTTGGTAAACTGGGCACAAAAAGACAGGGAGAGATCTTTTCCCCCTGCCTGTTGTCCTAGCTGACCAGCCTGAGTCCGATGTGGCTCAAGGCGGGCCAGGCAACGGAAAGGCTTGCCGCGGCGGCAAGGAAACCCGCCACGGTAAGGACCTTGCCGATATATTGCCTGTCATCGAGATCTGAATAACCGCTCTTCGCTTTCATTTTCTCACCCCCTTTGCCTTATTGCCTTATTCACTTAGTTGAACAGATTGACAATGGCGCCCCCCATGCAGGCCGCCGACCAGACGACGAACGCGCCGATGAATACGGCGACGGCGCCAAAGAATCCCATCGTCCCCTTACCCGCCGATTCATCCACCAGCTTCGAAAAATTGCCCTTTGCCTTCATAACGCCTCTCCTTTCTGTTCATGATTTTTCAAACCTGCAGACTCTGCAGCAACCGGGAAGCATCGCTGTTCCCTTCATTCAGCACCCTGATGCCCAGGCCGGCCATGGTATGCCTCATATGACTCTCCGGCTCTTCCCGGCACACGAGACTCTCTACACCATTGTTTTTCAGCCACTGCGGCAGTGTCTGCTCCTTCTTGTGATCCCAGACACCAAGCCTGACATCCAGATCCTTGTCATTCACGTCTCCGGCTTCGACTATGAAAAAGATCCTCTCATAACCGAACTTGGCCCGATGGAGCCTTCCGTAATAGGGCACGGCAACCTTTCCGGTATTCATCGTCATCCTCCGTTTTCAGTAGTTCCATGACACTACATTCCAACAAACATGCCATCTTCGCCGGTTCATGCTGAATCCAACATAGTCTTGATATATCAACTGGTTAAGTTCGGGGAGGGAGGTGCGGCGGGGTTGCAAATGTGCTTGCGGTAAATGCAACACAATGGTCAGGCTGGGGATTCTTGCGCTATCTCATTGAAAAATAAAGGGAGGAGACGTTGCAAACAGTTAAATGCAACACCAATAAGACAAATGCGACGTTTTGACCCTTCGCCCCCGGAGAAAGGAGTCCGGATAAAAAAAGGCCAAGGTGAGTTCCCCTGGCCTGCTTGAGTTTACTGACAATGGTGGATTTCCCGATGATCGGGCTGCTATCCGTGGCTGACCGCCGGTTCCAGGTTAAAAGCCCCGGAATTCGCTGAACGGCAGGACCGTCACCCCCTCCAGACGGGGGAGCAGGGCTGTTTTGACCCAGTTGCAGGAGCTGGGATTAATCGCCCCTGTCGACGTTGATTCCATATCGCTCGATTCTGTCCCGAAGGGTGTTACGGCTTATCCCCAGGGCCTTCGCCGCAAGTGCCAGGCTGTTGTCGCATTTTTCCAGGAGCATCTCGATAAGGGCCTTTTCAAGCCCCATGGTGACATTGCCGAATGACCGGGGGTTGTGCGTTGAATAGAGCTTGTCGAATATCGGCTCCACCATTTTTCTGAATACCTGGGAATAGTCGTCCAGAGCCGCTTCCAGTTTGATCTCATTGATCCCGGATTGGTGCCGCATCAGGGGCCTTATGTCGTCGGCGGTCAGCATGTCCCCTTTACAGAAAAGTACCGCTGAATTAACGGCGTTCTTAAGTTCGCGTATATTCCCTTCCCACGGATGTGAGGCGATCATCTTCAGTGCATCCGGTTCTAACCCGTTTATCCTTTTCCCGTACTGTCGGGAAAATTTCCCGATGAAAAAATCGACCAGGAGGCTCAGGTCATCCGGGCGTTCCCTGAGAGGGGGGAGATCGAAGGTGACCACCCGCAGTCTGTAGAAAAGGTCCAGCCTGAACCTCTTCTCCCTTACCGCGGTGAGAAGGCTCTGGTTGGTGGCGGCGATTATCCGGACATCGACCTGGATCGTCTCATTCCCCCCCAGCCGCTCGAATGCCTGGCTTTCGATTACCCTCAGGAGTTTTCCCTGGCAGGCAGGACTCATCTCTCCCACTTCATCGAGAAATATGGTGCCGCCGTCACACTGCTCGAACTTGCCTATCCTGCGGATGTGGGCATCGGTAAACGCCCCTTTCTCATGTCCGAAGAGCTCGCTCTCCAGGAGCGTCTCCTGAAGGGCCGCGCAGTTGATCGCCAGGAATGGCCGGTCCTTGCGGCGTGAGTTGTTGTAGATGGCGCGCGCCAGCAGCTCCTTTCCCGTACCGCTTTCTCCCTGGATAAGGACCGGTGTGTCCGAGTTGGCAATCATCCCCACCGTCTTCCAGATCTCCGTCATTTCCGGGGATGAGCCTATCATAAGATCTTCGTCATGCTCCGCCGCATCGATGTCGGGCCTCGCTACATAGCGCACATTTTTGCTCAGCAGGTTGCATTCCAGGGCCTTTTTGACGGCTGTCCTGATCTTTTTCAGGTCGAAAGGCTTTGTCAGATAGTCATAGGCGCCGTGCTTCATCGACTCAATGGCGTTCTGGGTTGTCCTTTGCCCGGTAGTCATGATGATCGATAACCGCGAGTCAACCCGTTTTGCCGCTCGCAGTATTTCCAGCCCCGATTTCCCCGGCAGATTTATGTCCAGTATGGCTACATGCGGCTGGTCCGCCCTGATACGGGCAAGGGCCGATTCGCTGTCGCTCTCCAGAAAGACTTCGAACCCTTCTCCTTCAAATGCCCTTTTAAGGATTGCGAGAATCTCCGGGTCGTCATCCACGATGAGGAGCCTGTGTTTCATGGCAGTCTTTCCTTGTTTTTAAAAATACCCAATAAAATCAATATAATACCATGAAAATAACATGAAAACGGTATTTTTTGAAGCTTTATTTGTTTACATTTTCGCTTTTTCCCATTCCCCGGTTCAAAAAATGAAATCAGGTCAAAAATTTACATTAAATAAAAAGGCCGTAACTGCAAGAGGTTATGAAGCGTTTATGATGCAATGGGGAAGCGGAACGCTCAATTTTTTTTGCCCGGATCGGATCATGATAACAGATATCAAGATCATATACGCGCCGATATGTAATGATATCGGCTGGTTGAAAGGCTGTTAACCAGTACGCCGGGCTGGCACGGAAGTTGAGAGGACATGCCAAAGATTTTGTAAACTTCGCGACTTCCCTACTTTTTTATCGTCCTGTCTTCCTTGATCCGGCTGTGCCGGTAGACCGGCAAGACATTTTCCATGAATTTTACTTTCTCCGCGTCGCCACCTCATGCAGCCGGTACAGGTCATTGCACTCCACAGGTTCATGAGGAAAACGTGTTCCTTCCGGGTTGGCATGCCACCCGGGCGGTTGCCGGCCCAAGGCGCTGAACCGGGCGAAGCGCGGAAATATCCGAGGAGGGGGGGTGGGAGGGAAGAAGACCTGAAATGCAGATGAAAGCATTACAATGCAATGAAGTGGCAACACAAACCAGGCTGTTTCAATTACCGAAAGGAGATCAGCACCATGAAGAAAATTGTTATATCGGCCGCGGCGATGGCGACCCTGGCCATGGGTTCAGGCATGGCCCTTGCCGGTCAGTACCACTCCGGAGCCACGCTGTTCTGCAATGACTGTCACACCATGCACGCCAGCATGCAGCACGAGTTCGGCAGCGCCAACACAGTTTCGGCAACCGCCAAGCTTGGAGGGGAATGGCTGCCTAACCCGAATGACCCAAAGGCTTACCTCTTGAAGGGGGGGGAGAACGAGGTCTGCCTCAGCTGCCACGACGGAAAGACTTTTGCCCCTGACGTCCTCGGCGCCAATGCAAATGCCTCTCCCACGGAGGGACGTTCGGCGGGCGCCCTGAATGACGCCGGCACCGGCGCGGGCTATGAGTCGTATAAAGGGCACACCCTCGGCTCCACTACCGTGCCGCCGGGCTACAACCCGAATGCCGTCGGCGCGGCTGATTTCTACGTCGCCGCGGACGGACTCAAATGCATCAGCTGCCATGCCCAGCATGGCCCCGCTACCGGATTCCGTAACCTCGCTCCCTACTCCCTTGGGTATACATGGCTTACCGGCGGCCGTGGTGTTACCGCAGCTGCCGACTACCGCCCGACCTATGCCATCTCGAACACCAACGACACCACCAAGGACGTCTGGATTAACCTCGCCAGCTACGCCACTGCCGGGGATGGCAGCGCCAGCAACTTCAACCCATACTACGCCACGGCGAACGTTTCCTTCAACCGGATCGACGCCGCTACCGGCGGGACGGCCAGGAAGAACAGCAACAAGATGGACGCCTTCTGCTCCACCTGCCACGCCGACTTCCACGGCGGTCCCGGCGACGCCAATAT
>JAMPXD010000147.1 GCA_023701365.1 Geobacteraceae bacterium | reverse complement strand
TGGTAGACCTTCACCGCCAGCCCGAAGTTGGTCTCCCGGGAGACGCTCCCGGCTGAGCCCGCCATCTCCGCCAGGACCCGCCGGTAGTCGGCGTGGTCGACGATCACGGTGACGTCGGCGTTGTTCTTGGCCGCCGAGCGGAGCATGGTCGGGCCGCCGATGTCGATGTTCTCGATGGCGTCCGAAAGCTCGCAGCCCGGCCGCGCCACGGTCGCCTCGAAGGGGTAGAGGTTCACCACCACCATGTCGATCGGCTCGATGCCGTGCGCCTTCATGGTGGCCACGTGCTCGGGGTTCCCCCTCATCCCGAGGATGCCGCCGTGCACCTTGGGGTGGAGGGTCTTGACCCGGCCGTCCAGCATCTCCGGGAAGCCGGTGAATTCGGAGACGTCCTTGACGTTCAGCCCCGCCTCGCGGAGCAGCTTGGCGGTGCCGCCGGTGGAGAGGATCTCCACGCCGAAGCGGGCCAGTTCCTTGGAAAATTCGATGATCCCGGTCTTGTCGGATACGCTGATCAGCGCACGGGTGATCTTTGCCATCTTTATTTACTCCTTGGGGAAAATCTACCACGGAGACACGGAGAAAGGCTCTTAACCACCAAGACACCAAGACACGAAGAAAGTCAAAACCGTTTCTGGTTTAATAATAAAAATATAGATTCAGGTTTTTCTTGGTGGCTTGGTGTCTTGGTGGTGAAATTGAGGTCTTGCTTTTCTCCGTGTCTCCGTGGTGAATGATTCAGTTTTTGATTTCAGGAAAATTCATCTGCTCCAGAAAGTGCTTCTCGAAGGCGGGGGTGCCGGAGAGGGGAACGACCCGGAGCGCTGCCGAAAGGCTCTCGACCGCCCCGAAGCCGCCGGGGGTGCAGACCGCATGCTCCACTCCGGCCAGTGCCCCATCCCGGACAAAGCTGCACATATCTACCATCTTTTCCGGGAAAATTCCAACGTTTTTTAGCTGTTCCGGGGAGAGCCTGGCACCGAAAGAGCCGGTCAGGACCACTTCCCTCAAGGCCTCCCAATGTATACCGGCCCGCTCGCAAAGGACCTCCATCCCGGCCCTGATGGCGGCCTTGGCCAGCTGCACCTGGCGGATGTCCCGCTGAGAGAGAAAGACTTCGGTTCTGGCATCCCGGTAGAGGAGGAAGGCGGGCTCGCCGTCGCGGGAGATCAGCCGGTTGGCCAGGTTGGACGGGATCTCTCCGGCCGAAAGGAGCCGGCCTGTGGCATCCAGAATCCCCCCCCGCAATAGCCCGGCAACAGTCTCGATCACCCCGGAACCGCAGATCCCGGCGGGCGTGCCGCCGCCGATCACGGTGAGCCCCAGCCGGTCCCCCGCGAAACTCACCCCGCTGATCGCCCCCGGCAGGGCGGCCATGCCGCACTCCAGGTTACCACCCTCGAAGGCGGGTCCTGCGGCCGCCGAAGTGGCGTAGATCCGCTCACCTGCGGAGAGGGCAAGCTCGCCGTTGGTACCGAGGTCGAGAAAGAGGCGGTGACTGGTGACTGGTAACTGGTGACTGGTAACACCAACCCCGTGGAGGAAGGCCACCAGGTCGCCGCCGACGAATCCCCCCGGCAGGGGGAAGAGATATGCGTCAACCGCCGTCTGCCAGCCGAGTTCGACGCTGTTCATGCTCTTCCCGGCGGTGAACAGGGGGCGGTAGGGGGGGAAGGCGAGGGATGCGACCGGCAGCCCGAGGAGGAGGTGCTCCATGGCGGGGTTGCCGGCGATGGCGACAACAGTGAGGCTCGCCGGCGCGGCCCCGGCGGAGCCGAGGAGCTCCCCGGTCAGCCGCTCCAGCTCTTCGTTTAAAAGGCGGGCCATCCGTCCCAGGGCGTCGGGAGACTCGCAGGCCGCCGCCAGACGGGAGACCACGTCGGCGCCGAACTCCCGCTGCGGGTTGAGGGCGCCCGCAGCAGCCAGCCGCACCCCGCGGCCCAGGTCGAGGAGCGATGCGGCAATGGTGGTGGTCCCCAGGTCGAAGGCTGCGGCGAGCCGGTCAGGCGATTTCAACGGGATGCTCCCTGCGCTCCAGCACTTCGCCGACCGCCACCGCATAACAGCCCCGCTCGGCGGCCAGCGCCAGGAACCGTTCGGCAGAGGCGGGAGGGAATGAGATCAGGAGCCCGCCGGAGGTCTGGGGATCGAACAGCGGGAGGAGCGCGTCAGCGCTGGCCCCCCTCGCGCTCACCCAAGGGGAGTAGTGGTCGCGGTTGCGGTAGCAGCCGGCCGGCACCAGCCCGTCGTCGATCAGCCCGGCAACGCCGGTCATGACCGGCAGCCGGTCGAGCAAGAGTCGCATGGTGACCCCCGCCCCCAGGGCCATTTCGGTGGCATGGCCGATCAGGCCGAAGCCGGTCACGTCGGTGCAGGCCGAGGCCCCGCACTCCGCCATGATCCCGGCGGCATCAGCGTTCAGCAGGGTCATCCAGCCGGTGGCCTCCGCCATCGTCTCCGGGGTGACCATGTCGGCCTTGATGGCGGTCGAGACGATCCCGGTGCCGAGCGGCTTGGTGAGGATCAGCCGGTCGCCGGGAACGGCCGTGGAGTTCCTGACGATCCGGTCCGGGTGGATCAGCCCGGTGACCGCCAGGCCGTACTTCAGCTCATCGTCCTCCACCGTGTGCCCTCCCACCAGGCACGCCCCCGCCTCACGGATCGCCTCCTGGCCGCCGGCCAGGATCTCGGCGAGGACCTTCACGGGGAGAGCGCAGGCAGGAAAAAAGACCAGGTTCATGGCGGTCACCGGCCTCCCCCCCATGGCGTAGACATCCGACAGGGCGTTGGCGGCGGCGATCCGGCCGAAGGTGAACGGGTCGTCCACCAGGGGGGTGATGATGTCGGTCGTCTCCACCAGGGCGAGGGCCTCGCCGATCCGGTACACCCCCGCGTCGTCAGCGGTCTCCGGCCCCACCAGGAGATCGGGGTCGGTAGACCGGACCATGCCGGAAAGCGCCTCTTCCAGGCCCGCCGGGCCCAGCTTGGCCGCTCAGCCGGCGGCCTTCACCATGTTGGTCAGTTTGATCTTCTGTTTTGTCATTTTTTCTCACCACAAGGAAACGAAGAAAATAGGGTAGGGGCGGGTCTTGTGCCCGCCCGGTTTAGGGCACCCACAAGGGGCGCCCCTACCGAGACTGTCACGGTTTCAACTTTGCCTCGATTTGAATTAACGCGAAGCGTTGAGGTAAATTCTCGGCACCCTCTTGCTCACCCCGCAGAAGATCTCGTAGGGGATGGTGCCGGCCCATTCGGCGAGTTCCTCGGCCCGGATGCAGTGCCCCTCCCGGTCGCAGCCGAGCAGCACCACCTCGTCCCCCACCGAGACCCCCTCGATCCCGGTGACGTCGAGCATGATCCAGTCCATGCAGACCGTCCCCGCCACCCGGGCCCGCTTCCCCCGGATGAGCACCTCCCCCCGGTTGGTCAGGGCCCGGCTGTAGCCGTCGGCATACCCCACCGGGACGCTGGCGATCAGGGTCCTGCCAGGGGCGACGTAGCGCCGGGCGTAGCTGATGCTCGCCCCCGGCTCGACCCATTTGAGCATCGCCACCCTGCTCTTCAGCTGCATCACCGGCCGAAGCTCCATCCGCCCGGCGAAGTCGGCCGAGGGAAGCGCCCCGTACAGGATGATCCCCGGCCTGATCATGTTGCAGAAGGGGAGCTCCAGGCTGAAGGCGGCGGCGCTATTGGCGATGTGCACGTAGCGCGGGGCAAACCCTTCCCCCCCGGCCTGCGCCACCACCCGGCCGAAGATCTCGGCCTGGCGGGCCGTGAAGCTCCGCCCCTCCTCATCCAGCTCGTCAGCGGTGGCAAAATGGGAGATGATCCCCTCCAGTTCCAGGTGCTTCATCCCCTTCAGCTTCTGGAAGAAGGCCGGCGCCTCCAGATGGGAGATGCCGAGCCTGCCCATGCCGGTGTCGATCTTTACATGCACCTTCGCCTTGCGGAACATCTTCCCCGCCACGTAGTTGAGGAGCCGCGCCTGCTCCAGGGTAAAGACGGCAGTGGAGAGGTTGAAGCCGATGCACTTCTTCTCCTGGCCGGGGTAGATCCCCCCGAGAAGCAGGATCGGCCGGTCGATGCCGCTCTTCCGGAGCTGGATCCCCTCCGCCAGGAAGGCGACCCCGAAGGCGGTCACCCCGAGCTTCTCCAGCTCGGTGGCGATGTCCATGAAGCCGTGCCCGTAGGCGTCCGCCTTGACCACCGCCAGGATGCCGCACCCCGGGGGGACGGTCTTCCGGACCTCCTGAAAATTGTGGCGCAGTGCGGCGAGGTCGATCTCCGCAACGGTCGGACGGCTTTCCATAAGAAACCAGTTCTAAGTTTTGAGTTTTGAGTTCTTAGTTTTGAATTTCGGGTTTGGATTTTCGGTTTCACTCGAAACTCATAACTCAAAACTCAAAACTGATTTTATCTACCACTTCTACCCCCCGCTGTAAAGGCAAAAACCGGAAATTACATTGACTTCCCGCGAAAATTCCTTTAGCTTTAGGGAACAACCAACTGAGGCCAGCTGGGGGAGTTCGCATGAACTGAGATGGGTCCGTTCCGGGCCCAGACCCTTTGAACCTGATCCGGCTCATACCGGCGTAGGAAAGCGGCGTAACTTCCATTTTCGAGATCTTCAGGAAGCCGTGACCTTTTGTCGCGGCTTTTTTTTATTTCCGCGGGGAGCGAGACCACGAAATGCCACGGATGCGGCTGATAGTCAACAACGACACCTCCAGGAAGGGGGTGAAGGGGCTCTACCTGATCACCGACCAGGGGGACCGGCTTGCGGAGCGGGTGGAGAAGGCCCTTGCCGGCGGGGTCTCGTTCCTCCAGTACCGGAACAAGGAGCGGGATCGTGACCGGAAGCTGGCCGAGGGGTGGGAATTGCGGCAGCTCTGCCGGCAGTGGCAAGTCACCTTCATCGTCAACGACGACCTGGAACTGGCCCTGGAGCTCGATGCGGACGGACTGCACATCGGCCAGGACGACGGCGATCCGGCTGCGGCGCGGCAGGTCCTGGGGAAGGACAGGATCATCGGCGTCTCCACCCATTCCCTTTCGGAGGCGCTCCGGGCCGAGGCGCAGGGGGCCGACTACATCGGCTTCGGCGCCATGTACCCGACCGCCAGCAAGGAGATCGAGCACATGCCCGGCCCGGCGGGTCTGGCGGCGATCCGTGCCCGGGTCGGGATCCCGGTGGTGGCCATCGGCGGGATCAGCCGCGACAACGCCGGCCCGGTGCTCGATGCCGGCGCCGACGCGGTGGCGGTGATCTCGGCGGTGCTGGGGAGGCCGGACCCGGCCCTGGCCGCGGCCGAGCTCTCCCTCCTGTTCAACCGCAAGTCACCCCTGCCGCGCGGCTCGGTCCTCACCGTGGCCGGCAGCGACTCCGGCGGCGGCGCCGGCATCCAGGCCGATCTGAAGACCGTGACGCTCCTCGGCTCCTACTGCGCCTCGGTCGTCACCGCCCTCACCGCCCAGAACAGCCGCGGCGTAAGCGCGGTCCACGGCATCCCCGCCAGCTTCATCGCCGAGCAGCTGGAGGCGGTCCTCTCCGACCTGCCGGTGGACGTGGTGAAGACCGGCATGCTCCTGTCGGCCGACATCATCGAGACGCTCGCCGACAAGCTGGTCGAGTACAACAGGCGGATCACCGTCGTCGACCCGGTGATGGTGGCCAAGGGTGGGGCGCACCTCCTCGACCGGGAAGCGGTCGCCGCGTTCCGCGAGCGGCTCGTCCCCCTGAGCTACCTCCTCACCCCCAACATCCCCGAGGCGGAGCGGCTCACCGGCCTCGCCATCCAGGACGAAGGGGGGATGGAGGAGGCGGCCCGGGCCCTGGTCGCCATGGGGGCGCGCAACGTCCTGGTCAAGGGGGGGCATCTGCCGGCGGGCGACGCCGTCGACCTGCTGTTCGACGGGAGCGGCTTCCTCCGCTTCACGGCGCCGCGCTTTCTCACCAGGAACACCCACGGCACCGGCTGCACCTTCGCCTCGGCCATCGCCGCCTCCCTCTCCCAGGGGGTGCCGCTGCCGGAGGCAGTGGCGAAAGGGAAGGAGTTCGTAACCTTCGCCATCAGGCACGCCCACCCCATGGGGAAGGGGCACGGCCCGGTCAATCATTTTCTTGCTGCGCAAGAAAACAGGCAAAGGTAGAGGTAAAGGTAAAGAACTTCATGTTCAAGGCTTTAAGACCTTGCACCACCTCTACCACGAGATAAACAAGATAATTAACACGCTGCGCGATACAGCCAGATAGGTTTTTTACTTTACCTTTACCTCTACCTTTACCTAGGAGTTTTTATGACGCAACTGGACTACGCCCGCAAGGGGATCATCACCGACAAGATGAAGGAAGCGGCCCTGGCCGAAGGAGTGGCGCCGGAAATCATCCGCGCCGGGATCGAGGCGGGCACCATCATCATCTGCCACAACGTGAAGCGCTCAAACGGCCGGCCGCTGGCCGTGGGGACGGGGCTGCGGACCAAGGTAAACGCCAACATCGGCACCTCCGCCGATGATCTCGACATCTCCAAGGAGCTGGAGAAGGCCCGGGTCGCCGTGCGGCACGGGGCGGACGCCATCATGGACCTCTCCACCGGCGGCCCGGTCGACGAGATCCGCCGTGCCATCATCGCCGAGACCGACGCCTGCATCGGCAGCGTCCCCCTCTATCAGGCGGCCCTGGACGCGGTCCGGAACAAGAACAAGGCGATCGTCGACATGACCGTGGACGACATCTTCGCCGGCATCGTCAAGCACGCCGAGGACGGGGTGGACTTCATCACGGTCCACTGCGGAGTGACCCGCTCGACGGTGGAGCGGATGCGCAACGAGGGGAGGATCATGGATGTGGTCTCCCGCGGCGGGGCCTTCACCATCGAGTGGATGACCTACAACAACATGGAGAACCCCCTGTTCGAGCACTTCGACCGGCTCCTGGAGATCACCAGGGAGTACGACATGGTCCTGTCGCTCGGGGACGGCTTCCGCCCCGGCTGCCTGGCCGACGCCACCGACCGGGCCCAGATCCACGAGCTGATCCTCCTCGGGGAGCTGACCCAGCGCGCCCAAAAGGCCGGGGTGCAGGTGATGATCGAGGGGCCGGGCCACGTGCCGCTGCACCAGATCGAGGCGAACATCCTCCTCCAGAAGCGGCTCTGCCACGGGGCGCCGTTCTATGTGCTCGGGCCGCTGGTGACCGACATCGCCCCCGGCTACGACCACATCACCTGCGCCATCGGCGGGGCGATCGCCGCCTCCGCCGGCGCCGACTTCCTCTGCTACGTCACCCCCTCCGAGCACCTGCGCCTCCCCACGGTCGAGGACGTCAGGGAAGGGGTGATCGCCGCCCGGATCGCGGCCCATGCGGGAGACATCGCCAAAGGGGTCAAGGGGGCAATCGAGCAGGACATCAGGATGGCCAAATGCCGCAAGAAGCTCGACTGGGAGGGGCAGTTCGCCGAGGCCCTCGACCCGGAGAAGGCGCGCCGGCTCCGCGCCGAATCGGGGGTCGCCGACCACGGCGCCTGCACCATGTGCGGCGAGTTCTGCGCCTACAAGGTGATGGACGACGCCATGGAGAAGCAGCAGGCGGTAAAGGCGTGAAGAGTGGGGAGCAAAACCTTTAGAGGTTGACTTGCAAGGCGAATTGGGATAAAAAAGCAGGCGCAGTAACGATCGCCACCTTAGCTCAGTCGGTAGAGCAATTGATTCGTAATCAATAGGTCGCCGGTTCGATTCCGGCAGGTGGCTCCAAGTTAAGATCCACGGTGATGTCAATGCCGCACAGAAACCCGCTAGAAATGGCGGGTTTTTTGTTGTCCAGTGTAGACCTGGGCGGATTACCTGGAAGGGTTGAAGAGCGGGGCGAAGGTGATACCGCTCAAGCGGCAGGCGGCAGAATTATGGAGGGGTGCAACTGCATCGATTAACCGCACTTAGGCACGGAGCGAAAGCTGAGGGGGGAACGGAGTTTCGCCTTTTCTCATTTCTTATTTCAGCTTGATCGGCACAAGGGGAGCGAGTTCAGTCGCGGTCGCGCCGCTTTGACCGTAGCGCCTTCCTCCTTCTCCGCTCGGCTTCCACCTGCTTGCGTTTCTTTTTCACCGACGGCTTTTCATAAAACCGTCTCTTCCTGACCTCCTTGAGAATGCCATCGCGCTGAACCATGCGCTTCAGGTCTCGCAATGCCCTCTCAATATCATTGCCGTGAACGATAATTGTCAAAGTGATTATCTCTCTCCCCGTCGGGAACGGTCAGCGGCCTTTAACTCCTCGTCATTGTCAGTCATTGTCAACGTCAGGAGACTGGTCCGGATTTTCTTCGGTTTGTGTAGCGCTCTTGGCCCGTTTGCGCTCCAATTTTTCCTCATTTTTTTTCTTTTTCTCTAATTCTTTTTGCCGCTTTTGAAATTGAAAATTTGGCTTTGCCATGATTCACTCCTTTAAGGACATGATCCGCACTGGTGACTGAAAAGCTGATTCATGCCCAGGATGGCACCACCTAACAAAAAAGCCCCGGAATCCGGGGCTTTTTGTCGACTGGAGACGCTGTCTAGATTCTTGTCACGTTCGCGGCCTGAAGCCCTTTCGGACCCTTGGTTACTTCAAACGTTACTTTATCGCCTTCAACAAGGGATTTGAATCCATCGCCCGCGATTGCGGAAAAATGACAAAAAACATCTTCGCCATTTTCCTGCTCAAGAAAACCAAAACCCTTGCTGTCATTAAACCATTTTACAGTTCCGTTTACCATGTGCTTACTTTCTCCTGATCCTTCTCGTTGGTTTTATCCGGTATTATCACCGAACTTGACCCAACGTAACAGCTTTATAAGGTCAAAGTCAAGCTATTAAATCCCGGGCCATTTTATTAATGAACGGTGGAAACAATTTATTTATTATTTCAGCAACTGCCTGACCAGGCAATATGCTTCGGCATTACTGGTGAATATCCATGAGGATACTGCCTTTTTAACTATTATATGGCCGCTTCATTGCTTTATTTTACAAATATATTACATACTGATCCCTTGCCATTATAGATGTATTACTGTATTATTACCAATGTAAAATCCAGCTAAATTAACAAGAAAATTGATGCGCCGACAACATTACAGTTTTAATGGCTTTATAGGAGCACATACCACCACTTCAAACTAAAGAGGCTGAAACCAATGACAATCAAAGCCGGAAGCATTGTAAGCCACACAGGCGCACTGGAATGGGGCGTCGGCAAAGTGCTGGAAGTGACAGCCGCCAAGGCAACGATTCATTTCAGCGATGGCAAAAACCGGAAAATCGCCTCCTCCCATTTCACCACCCTGCAACCGGCCGCCGCCTCCTCCTATACGCCTCCCGAAACAGCTCCGGCAGTGAAAGCTATCCGAGCCCTCAGGACAGCCAAATCGAAGAAGTAATGCCGAAACGCTCTCCTTTTCCTCCGTACCAATATCTTGCCAAATGTGGCGCTCTACCCCCTTTGTCTTATGGGGCCGGGAACGGCTCAGCGACGGAGAAGTCTTGTTCCCCGAAGGAGGGGCAAATGGAGCACGCTGAACAACCTGAGCTTTGCCGTCTGCATGCCCTGAGAGTCGCCCGCGTTGACAAACGGGGCATCTGGCTGGAGGCAGGCGAGCGGCTGGCACACCTCCCCCGGCGGGAGGCGCCTCAGGTAACGCCTGGCGAGCAGCTGGAGGTGTTCCTCTACCAGGATGCGGCCGGAGAGCTGCAGGCGACTTGCCGCCCGCCGCTGGCCCAGGCCGGTGAGTTCGCGTTGCTGACGGTCCGGTCAGTTGGCCCCCATGGGGCATTCCTCGACTGGGGACTGGCAAAGGAGCTGCTTGCGCCGTTCCGTCTCCAGCCCGAGCGGATGCAGGTCGGCAGGAGCTACCTGGTCAAGGTCGAACTCGATCAGCAGGGTCGTCCCTTTGCCAGCGCCCGGATCGATGACTGCCTCGACTACGGGCGGCCCGACCTGCATGAAGGGGACGCGGTAGCGCTGCTCATCTGGCAGCTCACCGACCTCGGCGCCAAGGTCATCGTCAACCATCGCTTTCCAGCCCTGCTCTACCGGGACGAGTTGCCGGCCGGGACCCGCGCCGGCATGCAACTGCCGGGCTATGTAAAGCGTCTGCGCGAAGATGGCAAGCTGGATGTCACCTTGCGCAAGGTGGGAGCCGAGGGGGTGTCAGCGGCCCGGGATGTTATCCTCAAGGCCCTGGCGGCCCACGGCGGCACATT
>JAMPXD010000146.1 GCA_023701365.1 Geobacteraceae bacterium | reverse complement strand
GACCATCACCGTGGACGAGCCTTACCTGCGGCGGTCTATCCTTGAGCCGAACGCCGACGTGGTAAAGGGGTTCCCGCCGGTGATGCCGACCTTCCCCGGCCTGTCCGAGGATGAGGTGACGGCGATGGTGGGATTCATCGGAGAGATGCGCTGATCTGCACCCCCGCTGGGTGGGGGGAGCGCTGCCGGCAGAGGAGAGCTGCAATGGAAGCCATCGACGGCAAATATGTCACCCAGGATGTCGCCCCGGGAGCGCCGGGCTGGATTGTCGCCCTGGTCCGGCTCGCCAAGCCGGGGATCGTCACGGCCGTGCTCCTGGCGGGCTACGCCGGGATGGTCACGGCCGCCCGGGGGCTTCCCGAGCCGGGGACCGCGCTCATCAGTCTGGCCACCCTCCTGCTGGCCGCCGCCGGTTCCGCCATGCTGAACTCCCTGCTGGACAACTCGCTGGATAGAAAGATGGCGCGGCTGGAGGGAAGGAGCAGGGCGCTCGACGCGGTGGGGCCGGCGCGGCTCCTCGGCACGGCGCTCGCCTGCATAGCGGCCGCCCTCTCCCTGACGCTCGTTCTCAACCGGTTGGTCTTCCTCCTGGTCCTTGCCGCGGTGATCCTGTACGCCCTGGTCTACACCCTGATCCTCAAGCGCCGCTCCCCCTGGGGGGCAATCCCCGGCGGCATCCCCGGCGCCCTGCCGGTCCTGATCGGCCAGGCAGCGGTCAGCGGCGCCATCGAGCCGGCCGGCCTCCTCCTGTTCGCGGCCGTCTTCCTCTGGCAGCCCCCCCATTTCTGGCTCCTCGCACTGCGCTACCAGGATGACTACCGGGCCGCCGGGATTCCGGTCCTGCCGGTGGTCTGCGGCGAGGCATATACGAGGGTCCTGGTCCTCCTCTACGCGTCGGCGCTCCTCCCCGCCACCCTCCTCCTCCCGTTGACCGGAAGCTGTTCCGCCATCTTTGCCCCCGTTGCAGGCGCACTCTGGCTCTGGTTCATGGCCGCCTGCTGGCGCCATGCCGTAAGGGCCCGCCGGTTCGGGCGCGCCTTCAGGGCATCGCTTATCTACCTGACCGCGCTTCTGGCAGCCGTCATTCTCGACATCGTCATCGTGGGGTGAGGCTGAATGGAACCTGATTACCGCTAATTTTTGTCAATTCTTATTCCTCCCCCTTCAAGGGGGAGGCCAGGAGGGGGATGGGGTACTTTGGAGCTGGCAATACCCATCCCCACCCCTACCCTCCCCTTGAAGGGGAGGGGGCTATGGAATGACGAAGATTGATGGCAATATGTTAAGGAAAGTAGAAAGGAAGGATTAGAGATGGTGGGAAATGTCCGTCAGTTCCTGCTCTTCACCTCATGGACATAGGCCAGCAGGTCCCGGCACATCTGGAGCCTCTTCAGGTAGACCTTGCGGACGGTCTCCTCCTGCGCCGCGATCAGCGGCTTCAGCCTGTCGCACCGCGCCATCAGGGCCTTCAACTCATCCTGCGACAGGTTCATGGAGTCGTCGCTCTTGCCGCAGACCTCGTCGAACTCGGCCTTCCACCCCTCCTCCGCCAGGGCCGGTCGGACCAGGGAGAGTGCACCCGCCCCCTCTCCCCGGAGCTGCTCAAGGGTCAACAATGGCGATATGGCGAGGATCAGCGCGATAGCGGTAATTCTGGCGGCACGTTTCATGGCTCTCCCTTACGGCATGGCCTGCTCTGCTGAAAATGCCGGATGGCACCTCTTGCAGTCGTTCATCGGAAACGCCACCCCCAGGTGGCAGACCCCGCAGAACTCCCCCTTCAGGAGGAGCGGCATGGAGAAGTGCTTGGTGGTCTTCTTCTTGATGTTGAAGATGTCCGGATGGCAGTTGCTGCAGGAGAGCCAGTCGGTGTGGGCCTTGTGGGGGAAGATGGCGGGGGGGAACTTCACCCATTCCGCCTCCAGGGAGAGCTCCCTGTCGAACGGCGGTTCCCTGGACTCGCTCTTCAGGTGGTTGCGCGGCTTGATCGCTCCCTTCCTGAGGGAGGCGACCCAGTCGATCCTGTCACCGAAGCCGGTTTTCACCAGCGGCAGGCTGAGCAGCGCCGGCAGCTTCTCCTTGCCGTAGCCGATCTCGCCGTTGTGGCATTTCCTGCACTGCTCCTGGCCGAAGGCGACCTTGCCGTCATGGCAGGCGCCGCAATAACGCCCCGCCACGTTGGCCGCCTCCGTGATCTCGGTGCTGTTCAGCTTCATGTTGAACTCGAGCTCGGAATGGCAGACCCGGCAGGTGTGTCTCTCCCGGTGCAGCAGGTGGGAGAAGGTCGCCGGCTTGACCCCCTTCTTCGTGGAGAGCCGGTCGATCAGGAGGTTGCCGTACCGCTCGGCGGGGTGGAGCCGGGGGAGATTGAAAAACTCCGCCGGCGCCGGCGCCGGCGAGAGGCATGCCGCAGCCACCAGGGTAAGGAGCGCTATCGCTATTATACGGGCTTGGTATGGCATCTCTGGCACCCCATCTGTGGAAAGGCGACCTTGTCATGGCAGACGCCGCAGTATTTCCCGTCGAAGATCTCGATCATCGAGTATTTGGTGGCCCCCTTCCTGATGCCGACAAAGATCTCCGGGTGGCAGACCTCGCAGCCGTTCCAGACCGTGTGCTTCTTGTGGGAGAAGATGATCTCCGGCATCCCCTCCACCTTCGCCGTCAGGGCAAAGTCCTTCTGCACCGGCAGGGCCGACCGTTTCACCGATACCCCCTTGATGAAGTCTACCGGCTTGATCAGCCCCTGCTCCTCCGCCTTCTCCCAGTCGATCCCGTTGCCGAACCGCTCCTTCGGGAGGTTCTCGGCGAACTTGTAGAACGCCTCCTCCCGCTTTCCTGCATCGCCGACGAAATGGCACCTGTTGCACCTCTTCTGATCCATCGGGGATTCCTTGGAGCAGGCCTCGAAGACCTTGTCGTTGTTGAATGGCATCCTGCCGTTATGGCAGGTGCCGCAGTAGAAACCCTTGATGTTGTCGGCGGCCCTGATCCTGGTCGCTCCCCCCTTCATGGCGAAGCCGATGTCCACATGACAGACCCGGCAGGTGAACCGCCCCCGGTGCGACCAGTGCTGGAAGACCACCGGGGCGAGGCCGGCGTTGGCGGAGAAGTTGTTGATGGTGACGTTGCCGTAATCATAGACAGGGGGCCTCTTTTTCTTCACCCCCCCCTGGGCGAAGGTGATGCCGCTGAATACGAGCAGTAACAAGGCGATACAGAGAACCAGCCGCTTCATGAGTCCCCCTCCTGCAATTGAATTATGACGATATAATAAAACATAGCCAATATAAGTCAAGAATATAAAGCAGCGCCGCCCTCGCCGCACCTACTCCGCCGGTAAAGTTTCCCCCGCGGGCCCACGGTGTCGCCTTTCTGGTGTTGAAATAATCGGGGCAATCTGCTAAACAGGCGGATCATGATATCATCAGGAGGGGACAGATGACCGAACAACGCAATTTCGACGAGGCGGCCGCCACCTGGGACGAGGAGCCGCGGCGGGTGAAGCTGGCCCAAGAGGTGGCAGACGCCATCATCGCTGCGGCGCAGCCGACCGCGGCGATGGACGTCCTCGACTTCGGCTGCGGCACCGGCCTCCTCACCCTGCTCCTGCACCCCCATGTGCGGAGCATCACCGGCGTCGACAGCTCGCCGGGGATGCTCGACATCCTGGCGGGAAAGGTCCGGCAGCAGGGAATCGCCAACGTCCGCCAACTCTGCTGTGCTGCCGAGCGGGGTGAGCGGCCGGCCGGCCGCTATCACCTGATCGTCAGCAGCATGACCCTCCACCACGTGGCGGAGCTCCTCCCTCTGTTCCGGCTCTTTCACGAGCTCCTCCTCCCCGGCGGGGTCATCTGCCTCGCCGATCTTGACAAGGAGGACGGCACCTTCCACGACGACCCGACCGGGGTCCACCACTTAGGCTTCGAGCGGCCGCAGCTCATGGAGCTGCTGGCAGGGGAGGGCTTCACCGGGTTGCGCGAGACGACCGCCGCCGTCATCCGCAAGGGCCCCCCCGGGAGCACCAGGGACTACCCGGTGTTCCTGGTCTGCGCCGGGAAACCGGGATGACCCTCTGATCCAGCTGTTGCCCGGTACCTCCCGCAGCAGGCCATAATTGCGGTATACTTATGGTCGATGGGCACCGCCGCTGCAAGGGGAGGGGCACGGGAATGAAAACCTGCCAGGCCGCCAGGGTCGCGGCAATCACCCTGTTTTTTCTGTTCCGGGCGCTCGCCGCTTCCTGCCCGGCCGAAGAAATGGCGCAGCTGCCGCTCCCCCTGTTCGGTCCGGTGGACGCCTCCCGTCTCTCCCTGCCGGTACTGACCCTGGTCGTTGCGTTGCTCGACAGCTTCAACCCGTGTGCCTTCTTCGTCCTCTTCTTCCTCCTGTCGCTCCTGGTCCATGCCCATTCGCGGCAGCGGATGGCCGTCATCGGCGGCATTTTCGTCCTGTTCTCGGGACTCCTCTACTTCCTCTTCATGGCGGCCTGGCTCAATTTCTTCCTCCTGTTCGGCCGGCTCAAGGCGATCACCGCCGTCGCCGGGGCCGTGGCGCTCGTGATCGCAACGCTCAACATCAAGGATTTCTTCTTTTTCAAGAGGGGGATATCCCTGGTCATCCCGGAGCAGGGAAAGTCGAGGCTTTTCGAGCGGATGAGGGAGATCATGCATGCCGGCTCGCTTCCCGCCATGCTCGCCGCCACCGTCGTCCTCGCCTTTGCCGCGAACAGCTATGAGCTCGTCTGCACCGCCGGCTTCCCGATGGTCTACACCCGGGCGCTCACCCTGGAACGCCTGCCGATCTCCGGCTATTACCTCTACCTCGCCCTCTACAACGTGGTCTACGTCATCCCCCTCGCCGCCATCGTCATCCTTTTCGTGGTAACCCTCGGCAGCCGCAAGCTGAGCGAATGGCAGGGGAGGGTCCTCAAGCTCCTGTCGGGCTCCATGATGCTCACTCTCGGCATCGTCCTCCTGAGCCGGCCGTCCCTTCTGAACAACGCCCTGTTTTCGGCGGGGCTGCTGCTTCTGGCCGTCGCGGTGACCAGTGTCGTCGTCATGGCGGCCAGGCGCCTCGGGATGGACTCCGACAATCACACGTAGGGGCAGGCGGCGTCCGCCCGGGCAGGCCAGGCTGAAACTTTCTTTCCCCACTCCTTTCTCACCCGCAATATCAGGATATACTTAGCAGGGTTGCATATGGTTGAAACCCATGGAAGAAGAAGCTTCAGTCGCGCAGGAGGGACCATGGCAAAGGGATACCAGGCGAACAGGGACCGGCAGGAGCAGCTCAACTCCCTCGGCAAGACACTCGGCAAGCGCGCCACGTTCCGCTGCGAATGGTGCGACGGCACGGACGACCTGCGGGTCTGGGACTACCGCCCCGATGCCGAGCCCGCGGAGGATACCCTTGCGCTCCTGTGTGGCCCCTGCCGGGACCTGGCCGGGAGGAAGAACTGCGACGTGAACCGGCTGCGCTCCATCCGCAACGCCCTCTGGAGCGACATCCCGGCGGTCGCCGAAGGGGCGGCCCGGGTCCTTGCCCGCTGTCGGGAGCCGTGGGCGCGGGAGGCGATCGAGGAGAGCCTGATCGACGAAAGGGTGAAACGGGAGCTGCTGCGCTAGCATGCGGGGGAAGGGGAGAACCATGGATTATCCGGATCTGCTGCTGCGCCTCCCCCGCTGGCTGGGGAGCTTTCCCGCCGGGCCCGGCAGGGTTTACCGGAGCAGCGCCGAGCGGATGCGCCTGGTGATCGAGCTGGCCCGCCTGAACCTGCTCCACGGCAGCGGGGGTCCGTTCGGCGCGGCGATCTTCGCCATGGACAGCGCAGAGCTCCTCGCCCCCGGGGTCAACATGGTCATCCCCTCCAACTGCTCCATCGCCCACGCGGAGATTGTCGCGCTCATGCTCGCCCAGCGGCGGGCGGGGAGCTTCGACCTGGGTGGCGAGGGGAGCCCCCCCTGCGAGCTGGTAACCAGCTGCGAGCCATGCGCCATGTGCCTCGGGGCGATCCCCTGGTCGGGGGTGCGCCGGCTCGTCTGCGGAGCGCGGGGGGAGGACGCGGAACGACTCGGCTTCGATGAAGGGGTGAAGCACCCGGGGTGGCGGGAGGCATTCGCCCTCAGGGGGATCGAGGTCGTGGAGGATGTCTGCCGTGACGAGGCGGTAGAGATCCTTGCGGCATATTCCGGGGTGATCTACAACGCCCGCCGGGGCGGAGCGGGGCCGGTGCCATGAAGAACCAGGAGATCGCCCGGATATTCTCGGAGATGGCGGAGATCCTCGAGATCAAGGGGGACAACCCGTTCAAGATCAGGGCCTACCGCCGGGCCGCCCTCAACGTCGAGGGGGTGACCAGGAACATCGAGGAGCTGACGCGGGAGGAGCTCCTGGAGATCCCGGGGGTGGGGGAGGAACTGGCGGCCAAGATCGAGGAGTACGTCCGGACCGGCAGGGTGCAGGCCCACGAGAAGCTGAAGGGGGAGATCCCGGCGGGGATGCTCTCCCTCCTCGCCATCCCCGGCCTCGGCCCGAAGACCGCCAAACTCCTCAACGAGCGGCTCGGGGTGGAAAGCATCGAGGCGCTGGAGCAGGCCGCCGCCGAACACCGGCTGGCGGGGATACCGGGGATCCAGCGGAAGACCGAGGAGAACATCCTGCGGGGGATCGCCGCGCTGAAGCGGGGCCGCCAGGACCGGCAGCCCCTCGGCAAGGTCCTCCCGATCGCCCGCGACCTGGTGGAGCAGCTGGAAAAGCGCGCCAGGGTGGGGAGGATCGAGATCGCCGGGAGCATCCGGCGCTGGAAGGAGACCGTCAAGGACATCGACATCGTCGCCACCTCCGCCGATCCGGAGAGCGTGATGGCCGCCTTCGTCTCCCTCCCCCAGGTGGAACAGGTGGTGATGCACGGCACGACCCGCTCCAGCGTGGTGATCCGGGACGGTCTGCAGGTGGACCTGCGGGTGGTGGAGCCGGCCTCTTTCGGCGCGGCGCTCGCCTACCTGACCGGGAGCAAGGGCCACAACGTCCGGCTGCGCGACATGGCGGTGCGGATGGGGCTGAAGATCAACGAGTACGGGATCTTCCGGGAAAAGGACGACACCCGCCTCGGCGGCGAAGAGGAGGAGGACGTCTACCGACTCCTCGGTCTTCCCTTCGTCCCGCCGGAGCTCCGCGAGGACTTGGGGGAGGTGGAGGCGGCCCTCGCCGGGCGGCTCCCCCGCCTGATCACGGCGGCGGACATCAGGGGGGACCTGCACGTCCACTCCAGATGGAGCGACGGCGCCCACACACTCGCCGAGATCGTGGAGGCGGCCCGGGGGCGCGGCCTCGCCTACGTCGCCCTGACCGACCACTCAAAGGGGCTCGGGGTCGCCCACGGGCTGACGGTCGAGCGGCTCATGGAGCAGAAGAAAGAGATCACCGAGCTCAACAGGAAACTCAAGGGGTTCCGCATCCTGCACGGCACCGAGATGGACATCAGGGGGGACGGCAGCCTCGATTTCCCGGACGAGGCGCTGCGGGAGCTCGACGTCGTGGTCGCCTCGATCCACTCCGGGTTCAGGCAGAGCAAGGAGCAGATGACCGCGCGGATCACGGCCGCCATGCGTAACCCGTACGTCTCCATCATCGCCCACCCGACCGGCAGGCTGATCGGCGAGCGGGACGCCTACGAGGTGGACCTGGACGAGGTGTTGCGGGTGGCGCGGGAGACCGGCACCGCCCTGGAGATCAACGCCTATCCGCTGCGCCTCGACCTCTCCGACACCTGGGCCCGGCGGGCCAGGGAGCTCGGGGTGGCGCTCGCCATCAACACCGACATGCACACCGTCAGCCAGTTCGACACCCTCCCCTACGGGATCTCCATTGCCCGGCGGGGGTGGCTGGAGAAGGGGGACGTGCTGAATGCGCTGAAGCTGCCGGAGCTGGTGAAGAGGTTGGGCATGAAGAGAAAGCGGGCGGGATAAGGAATTACTGTAGCCGGCGAGAGCTGGTAGGGGCGTTTTTTGCTCCCGGTCCAGCGCCTTATTGGAAGCTCGGCTTTTTTTTGCTCTTTCCGGGGTTGACTCGTGTAAACAATTTGTTTATATTTAGCCCATGATTACTTCATTCGCGAATAAAGAAACAGAAAAACTCTTTACGACCGGGAAGTCCAAAAAGCTCCCTACGGAAATCATCGCCCGCTCGATCATGCGTTTGACTCAGTTGGACAATGCCCGCGAGGTTAAGGATTTGCTGATGCCTCCATCAAACCGCCTTGAAGCCCTTTCCGGCGATCGCGAAGGACAGTGGAGCATCAGGATTAATGACCAGTGGCGTATATGCTTTATTTTTGCCAACGGCGAAGCAACTGATGTCGAAATAACCGACTACCATTAAGGAGAAATCTTATGGCTATCAAAAACGGTCTTCCCCCCATACATCCCGGGGTATTCCTTAAGGAAATACTCGATGAGCTTGGCATATCGCAAAATGCTTTTGCTCATGCAATTGGCGTTTCACCCATGCGAATATCTCATGTTATCAAGGGATCGCGCCCTGTTACTGCAGAGCTGGCTGTGCTTTTTGGCAAGGTATTTGGCCAGACACCAACCTATTGGATGAACCTGCAAACCAGCTATGACCTGAAAACCGCTGAAAAAATGCTGGCTGAGAGGCTGCGACAAGTGCAGCCACTATCGCTGGCTGCGTAGGATCTGCCGCCGTCGGATCGGTTTTTCTCGGCGGCAAGGGGAACATACACAGGAGTCAAACCTACAGATTACAAATTTGAAATCTGTAGGTTTGACCCTTGATATGGTTGTCAGTTGTCAAGAGGAAAAAACTACCCCTACCAACTGTTTATAAGCGGTTATGCTTTAGTATATTCCAAGGCATAAGCAGAGGCGGAACCTGTTAAGCGACGTTTGATCATCCTGATATGCGCGGGTTGGGTACCGCAAGACCTTACTTGCATCGCGGAGCTGCCTCTGTCTATTTTCGGGAATTCGGCAAGCCTTATCCCATAAGGGTCACGAGGGTTCTCCTTACGTGGTTGCGCCCCTGCTTATGCCCTGGATGTTTGTAACTATGCCATCACGCCTCCGTTAAGATGTTTTGCCTTAGTCGGAAATGGACTTTCAGTCCGTCCGAGTTAATAGAATACCTCCACCCTGGATTGTTCGCCATGGTTGGCTAAAGGTGACAGCGGCTGATTTATCCATAGGAGGAGCGAGCAAAGCGAGCTAGGCACGATGCGCCCGAAGGACGCGCTCGTCGTGACGTCCTCCTGTGGATAAATCGCTTAGCCGCACTCCGCCCCACTCAGACTTTGCTATGCTGCAATTAGCATGGCCGATGGATTGCTCTTTGAAAAGAGTATCAGGCTGAAATAGGAACTTGTTTTGCGATTGCCCACATGAAAGCAATCAGTTCTCTCGCAGTGGCTGTAATAACAGTCTTCCGGTTTTTCCCTTTCGCCAGTAGCCGCTTGAATCGATTACAAAGTCTCACCTGGCATTTCCATGCGATATCCAGGATGGTCTTGTCTATCCCTTCCTGCCGTTGTAAAATCGCACGGCTTACTCTGGCGGGGAATTGGTATGCATGAGCCGCTTCCGTGAGGACTCGTCTTGCATGGCTGTTGCCAGCCTTGGTAATACCCCCTTTTCTTGTCCTCTCGCCACTTGAGTGTTCCGATGGCACAAGGCCAAGAAACGCCATGACTTGCTTCGGATTGTCGAATCTCGTGAGATCACCAAGTTCTGCCACCACGGTGGACGCTACGATTAAAGAAACACCTCGCAATGCCTGATACGCTTGGAGCACCGGGAACATGCGCCAGGCCGGTGACAGTTCTTCGATCTGCCGAGTAAGTCGCTCCAGCCGGTCGGTGGTTTCCTTGATAGCGTTTATATACTCCTGAAAAACTACTTGCTGTGCCGGACTCGGCATCTTTATGCTAGAGAGCCACCGGAAATGGGCTAAACTCCAACTGGTTTTGCCACTATATCTAAACCCCAAACGAAGCAGCATTCCACTCAGCTGCTGACGCGTTACCCGCTGAGCATTGCTTGCATCTTCCCGTGCGCGGGTCAGATCGCGCATGGCTTCGTCATCTTCGCGAGGGACAAAAACGTAGGTCAGTTCCCCGGCTCGATGCAGACGAGCAAGAGTCATGGCGTCACGACGGTCATTCTTGATTCTCTGTCTACCGCCTTTTGTCGGGTCGCCAGCAGGTGCAGCAACAACAGCGCAGT
>JAMPXD010000145.1 GCA_023701365.1 Geobacteraceae bacterium | reverse complement strand
GAGCCCCCCCATCCTGAAGATGTCCTGCTCATGGTGCATGGCGGCGATGACGCAGCCCGCCCCGAGGAACAGGAGCGCCTTGAAGAAGGCATGCACCAGGAGATGGAAGGTGGCGGCGGTGATGGCGCCCGCCCCCACCCCGAGCATCATGAAACCGATCTGACTGATGGTGGAGTAGGCAAGCACCCGCTTCAGGTCTCGCTGGGCCAGGGCGCAGGTCGCCCCGTAGAAGGCGGTTACCCCGCCGGTAATGGCGATGGCGGCCGTGGCCACGGAGGAGGCGCCGACCAGCGGGTACATCCGGGCCAGCAGGTAGACCCCGGCGGTCACCATGGTGGCGGCGTGGATCAGGGCCGACACGGGAGTGGGGCCGGCCATGGCGTCGGGGAGCCAGACCATCAGCGGCACCTGCGCCGATTTCCCCATCGCCCCGGCGAGGAGAAGGAGACCGAGTCCGGTGATGACCCCCGCCGGCATCAGGAAACCCATCCGGTTCAGCTCGGTGATGGAGAACGTATTGAACAGCTGGAACATCCAGACGATGGCGATGCCGAAGGCGACGTCGCCGACCCTGGTGACGATGAACGCCTTGCGGCCGGCGGTGGCGTTCTTCTCCTCCCGGTACCAGAAGCCGATCAGGGCGTAGGAGCAGAAACCGACCCCCTCCCAGCCGAGGTAGAGGAGCGGCAGGTTCTCCGCCAGCACCAGCGTGAGCATGGCGAAGACGAACAGGTTGAGAAGGGCGAAGAAGCGGACGTACCCCCCATCCTCCGCCATGTAGGCCACCGAGTAGAGGTGGATCAGGCCGCAGACGAAGGTGATCATCAGGACCATCACCAGGGAGAGGGGGTCGAGAAAGAGGGTGACAGGCGCCTTTAGGTCGAAGGCGGCAAGCCAGGAGAGAAGCTCCACCGTTACCGGGGCCCGGTAGTCGAGGAAGGCGAGGAGGGCGCAGACGAACGCCCCCCAGACCACCCCGCAGGCGATGGTCTCCACAGCCCGGCGCGGCAACTTACGGCCGAACAGGGCGTTGATGACGCTGCCGAGAAGCGGCAATAGGAGTATGAGGGACAAATACATCTTCATGCAAAACCTTTAGCCACAGAGGACACAGAGGTCACAGAGTTTGATTTCTCCAGGGCGCTATTTCGCCGTTTTTGCCATCAAATGATTTCCTCTGTGTTCTCTGTGCCCTCTGTGGCAAAATTCAGCCTTTTAGTTCATTAAACTCATCCGCGTTCACCGTCCGCTTTCGCCGGTGCAGATAGACCACCAGCGCCAGGGCAAGGGAAACTTCGGCGGAGGTGATGGCCATGACCATCAGGGCGAACACCTGGCCGTCGGCCACCCCCCACCGGGCCGCGCCGCCGACGAAGACCAGCATGGCGGCGTTCAGCATGATCTCGATCCCGATCAGGAGCATGATCAGGTTGGCGCGCCAGACCAGGACGCAGGCGAGCCCGAGGGCAAAGAGGATGACGGCGAGGATGAAGACGTGCGCCAAGGGTACGATCACCTGCGCCTCCCTAAATAGAGAGCGCCGACCAAGGCGAACAGAAGCTGCATGGAGATGACCTCCACGGCTATCCCGTATTTCTGGAACAGGGTTGCGGCAAAATCCCGGATGCCGAACGAGGCGCCGGCCGGGACGACGGGAGGATGGGCGGCAAAAAGGGCGAGTGCCGCCCCCATAGTGACGCTGCAGAGGAGGAGCGCAGGCCACCAGTCGCGCCCCCCGGGACGGATGGCCTTTTCCGGATGCCCGAGGTCGAGCATCATGATGACGAAGAGAAACAGCACCATGATGGCGCCCGCGTAGATGATCACCTCGAACACCGCCACCAGCGGGGCGCCGAGGAGAAAGAAGATCACTGCCAGGGCGAAGAAGGAGGTGACCAGGTAGACGATGGCATGCACCGCGTGCTTCTCGGTGATGGCGAACAGCGTGGCGATCACGGTGACGGCGGCCAATATGTAGAAAATGATTTGTTCCATGAATTGCTCATGTAGGGGCGAGGCATGCGTCGCCCGCATTTCTGCTCCACAAGGAGAAGGGCGACGCATGCGTCGCCCCTACGGTCCAGTTAAGGCATTAAGCGTCGCGGGTCGGGCGGTGATTCCTCGTCCGGGTTCTCCCCGCGCGGGTTGACCACCCCGATGCCGGCGTGCCGGTAGAAGTTGTACTCCGGGTCCTTGCCGCAGCCGTCGATCAGGAGGTCCTCCTTCTCGTAGACAAGGTCCATGATGTCCCGCTTGCAGATCTCGTAGTCGGGGGTCATCTGGATCGCCATGGTGGGGCAGGCCTCGGCGCAGAGGCCGCAGAAGATGCAGCGGGAGAAGTTGATCCGGAACCAGGCGGCATAGCGGCGGCCGTTCTCCCCCTCCGCCGCCTCCATGGAGATGCAGTCCACCGGGCAGGCGGCCGAGCAGAGATAGCAGGCCACGCAACGCTCCCCCCCGTCAGGGTCTCTGGTCAGAACGATGCGGGCCCGGAAACGGGGGTACGGAATCCGCTTCTCCTCCGGGTACTGGACGGTCACCGGCCGGCGGAAGATATGCTTCCAGGTGGTCCAGAAGCCTGTCAGCACGGCCTTTATGTCGCTGGCAACGGTCATGGTCCCGCTCTCGTGTCAAGTTACACCCAGAATTATAGCCGGCGGGAGGGAGAAAGCAACGCAGTCCCTCACCCGGCCTTTGGCCACGCTCTCCCAGAGGGAGAGTAGGCGAGCCGACACAGCGTCCCATCCGCGAAAGGGCACAAAAAAAGAGGGCAGGCACATGGCCTGCCCTCCCGGACGCTCAGGCTGACGCTTCCTTTGCTCGCTGCGCCTTCTTCAACAGGGCCAGGGTAAGGGGATGGTTGTTGTTTTCCGCGTAGACCAAGGCGGTATTGCCGACCAGCGTCTTGGCGTTGACGTCGGCGCCTTTGTTGACCAGGGATTGGACGGTATGGTTGCAGCCATAGATGGCCGCCAGCATGAGGGGGGTATGCCAGTCCCGGTCGCGGGCGTCGACGACGGCGCCATGCTCCAGGAGGAGATTGACGATCTCCTGATGGCCGTTGGCCGCCGCATAGTGGAGCGCCGTCTTCCCCTTTTCGCTCTTCGCCTCCAGGTCGGCTCCGCGCCTGAGGAGGTCCTTGACCGCCTCGACGTCACCCCCCTTCGCCGCTTCCATCAGTGGGGTGTGTCCGTGCCTGTCCTTCGCGTTTACGTTGTGCATCATCAGATCCCCCTTTTCGATAATGCTTCCTCTCCCTGTTACTGTCTCCATTGGCCCGCTCTCCTTTCTGACTGATGTCACGTGAGACGCCATGAAACGGTATGGTTACGTTTATCTGAGGACCAGCCACCAACCGGTCACTAGTATATTGAGCAATGCCAATGGAGTCAATACTTTCCATCCGAAATGCATCAACTGGTCGTATCTGAGCCGCGGCAGGGTCCCCCGCATCCAGATGAAAAAGAAGGCGAACCCCGCCACCTTGATGATAAACCAGAGCGGCGCCGGAAGCAGCGGTCCGCGCCAGCCGCCGAGGAAAAATGTCGCCGCCAGGCCGCCGAGGACGATGATGTTGATGTACTCGCCGACGAAGAAGAGGCCGAAGCGCATCCCCGAATATTCCGTGTGGAAGCCGGCCACCAGTTCCCCCTCCGCCTCGGGGATGTCGAACGGGACCCGCTTGCACTCCGCGGCGATGCTGATCAGGAAGATCACGAAGGCGAGCGGCTGGCAGACGATGAACCAGAGGCCCGCCTGGGCATCGACGATCTCGGAGAGCCGGAACGAGCGGGCGAGCATCACGGTCGGCACCAGCGAAAGCCCCATGGAAAGCTCGTAGGAGATCAGCTGGGCGAGCCCGCGGATGCTCCCCAGGAGCGCGTACTTGGAGTTGGAGGCCCACCCGCCGAGGGCCACGCCGTAGACGGCGATGGAGGAGAGGGCCATGAAGAACAGCAGCCCGACGTTGACGTCCGCTATCTGGAGCGAGACAGGTCTTCCCAGGATGGTAACCGGCGCGCCGAACGGGATCACGGCAAAGGTCATGATCGCCGGCACCGCCGCCATCGCCGGAGCGAGGTAGAACAGCCACTTGTCCGCCCCGGCGGGGCGGAAGTCCTCCTTGGTCAGGAGCTTGATCAGGTCGGCGACCGGCTGGAGGAGCCCCCACGGCCCGACCCGGTTCGGCCCTTTCCGGTCCTGGATCCAGGCGAGGACCCGCCGCTCGGCGAAGACCAGGTAGGCCGCCATGGTCAGGACCACCAGGAAGACCAAGCCGAGCTTGGCAGCAAAGAGGAGGATGTCGAGGGCTTGATCAGACATGTTGTTTAAGATATCCCTTGTAAATCTTTTCCGCACAATCAGGGCAGATTCCGTGGGTGAAGTCCGCCTCCGAATGCTCGGATATGTAGACTTCCACCTGCTGCCAGTACCCCCGGTCGTCCTTTATCATCTTGCAGTTGCAGCATATCGGCAAAAGCCCCTTCAATTTGTGAATTTCCGACTCATTGGCTCTGCGCAAGGCTTCCTGGGCCTCTACCCGGTCGGTGACATCCACGCAGCTCCCGATGAAACCCGCAAAATTTCCATCGTCGTCATAGAATGGCACGCCCCGGTCAAATATCCAGCGGTAGGCGCCGTCATGCCTGAGAAGACGGTATTCCATCTCGAAAATCTCCCGCTTCGCAAAGGCGTCAAGATAGATTTTGAGGCACCCGTCGAAATCGTCCTGGTGCACCCCTTCCGCCCAGCCGTTACCGGCCTCCTGCTCCAAGGTTCGCCCCCTGAAGGCAAGCCAGCGCTCGTTGAAGTAATCGCAGAAGGCATCGGTTCCTGACCGCCAGATCAAGATGGGAGCCTGTTCCACCAGGATGCGATACTCTGCCGCAGAAATCGCGCGATATTCTCTTGCCATGCGGGTCTCCCTTTAGCAGGCTGTTTATAAGATCCTGACCCCTTCTCCGTCCAGGTTCCGCAGCTTCTCCCACCGGCCATCAAGCGGCTCCTCAATCCTCTCCCCGCCGAGCCGTTCCACGATCTCCGCGATCACCCGCCACGCCGGCCGCAGGTCGCCGCCGGGGGGCTCCTTCCGGTGCAGCCGCGGCGGATGGAACGGCGCCGGCTTGTCAGCGGAGGCGTGGTAGCGGGCCGCAAGCCCCTTGATCGGGTAGCCGGGGGTCATCACTTTACGGAAGCGCTGCCCCCTCCCCTCGTTGTTGACGAAGGTGCCGTCCGTCTCCACCCAGGCGACGGTGGGAAGGACGATGTCGGCTCGCTTCACCAGCTCCGTCGGCAGCCAGTCGAGGGCCGCAACGAAAGAAACCCCTTCCAGCAGTTCCTGCGGGATGTCCGCCTCGACGGCGATGACCCCCTTGACCTTGCCGCTGGCGACCGCCTCGGTGAGGGAGGTCCCCCCGTGCTCCCGCGCCAGGAGGGCGGCAGCGCAGGCATTCGGGCCGGGGAGGAGGCAGGCGAGCTTCGCTTCGGCCCGGTCGAGCTCCCCGATGGCGGCGGCAGAATTATGGCGCGTGCCGCAGATGACCACCGGGTTCTCGAAAATGGCCAGCGGCGCCTCTTCCAGGAAGCTGAGCTGCACCGCCTCGATGGCGATGGCCTTTGCCTGTTCCAGCGGCGCATTTTTCCCGACCAGGAAGACCGGCGCCCCCCTGCGCCACGCCTGGCGCACCGCGAGAAGCATCATCGGCCCCTCCTCCAGGAGGTCGCAGTCGAGAATGGCGATGCAGCCGGCCCCCCGGACGTCGGCCAGGGAGGCGGCCTTGTCCTCGCGCAGCAGGGAAACCGCCGCAGCGGTCCGGGCCCCTTCCTCCTCGTCAGTGAACCAGCAGAGGAAACCGGCCCCCAGGAGCCCGGCGAGCCGCGGCAGGAGGGCGCTTCCCTCCAGGGCCAGGCGGGGGGAACCGACCAGCGCCAGGCTCCCCTCGCCGTACAGCTCGGTCAGCTCGGCGACCCGGGAGAGGAGGGCGTCCAGGGCCTCATTCCAGCCAGCCTCCTTGCCATCCACCAGGGGGAAACGGGGGCGCGCCGGGTCGTTCACCGCACTGTTGGAAAAGCGTCCCCGGTCGCAGATGAACCAGCCGTTCACCGCGGGATTCTCGCGGGCGATGGTCTTCAGCAGCTCCCGGTAGCGGGCAACGGGGACGGTGTTGCAGCCGAGCGAGCAGTGGGGGCAGACCGAGGGGGCCATCTCGTAGTCCCAGTAGCGGGCCCGGAAGCGTGCGGTCTTGTCGGTGAAGACCCCGGTCGGGCAGATGTCCACCAGGTTGCCGGAGAAGGGGGACTCGAACGCCCCCTCCTCGAACCTTCCGAAGTAGACCCGCCGCGCGCTCCCCAGCACGCCGAAGTCGCTGCCGCCGGCATACTCCTGGTAGAAGCGGGCGCAGCGGTAGCACTCGATGCAGCGATTCATCTCGTGCTCGATGGAGGGGCCGAGGTCCTGGGGGATGAAGGTCCGCTTCTTGCCCCGGTAGCGGCGGATGCCGTGCCCGCCGGCCACGGTATAGTCCTGCAGCAGGCACTCCCCCCCCTCGTCGCAGACCGGGCAGTCGTGGGGATGGTTGGTCATCAGCCACTCGATCACCAGCTTCCGCATTTTGGCGGCCTCGCCATCGCTGGTGGAGACCACCATCCCGTCCTGGGCCGGGATCATGCACGACATCTGCACCCCCTTGACCGGCCCTTCCAGGAACCGCATGGCGCACAGCCGGCAGGCCCCGACGCTCCCCAGGGCCGGGTGGTAGCAGAAGTGAGGGATCCAGATCCCCACCCGCTTCGCCGCCTCCAGGACACTGGTGCCGGGGGGGACCTCCACTTCGATGTTGTCGATGGTCAGTTTCGGCATAAAACCTTTTTTGCCACAGAGGACACAGAGGTCACAGAGAAAATCTTCTGACCCCGTCGATTAACCGCTCCTGGCCGAAGTTGATCAACAGTGCTTTCTTAAGGCCAGTGCTTTTGAGATATGACAAGACCTGGGCCGAAAAGACTTCATCAAGCTTTCGCACGGATTTGATTTCAACGATAGCCTCATCATTGACAACGAGATCAAGACGCTGTCCCTTGATGATCTTACCCTTGTAAAGGACATCAACTTGTTTTTGACGATCGAAGCGTAAGCCACGTAATGAAAACTCATGGCATAGCGCCTCTTCGCAAATGGATTCGAGAAGGCCTGGACCAAGTATGCGATGCACCTCTATGGCAGCTGCTATAATCTGCTCTGTGACAATATCTCCCATAACCCCTCTGTGTTCTCTGTGTCCTTTAGGCCCTTTGGGTCTCTGTGGCTAAAGATTGCTTTTGAACGGGCATTTCTTCTTGACGATATGCTCCCTTACCTCATTCTCGAACAGCCGCAGCAGCCCCTCCACCGGCCCCATCGCCCCGGGTGCCAGGGCGCAGAAGGCGTAGTTCAGGTACTTCACGTGCTCACGGAGGATGTCGATATCCTCCGCCTCCCCTTCCCCCTGCTCGATCCGGGTCAGGACCTCCTGCACGAAGGGGAGCCCCTCCCGGCAGGGGGTGCACCAGCCGCACGACTCGCGGGCGTAGAAGCGGATCAGATTGAGGGTCGCCGCCACCATGCAGGTCTGCTCGTCGAACACCACGATCCCGCCGGTACCGAGCCGCGAGCCCGCCCTGGCAACCGGATCGAAGTCCATCGGGACGTTGAAATGCTCGGCAGTGAAATATGGGGTGGAAGCGCCACCGGGGATGCACGCCTTGAATTTCCTGCCGGGGAGCATCCCGCCGCACGGCCCTTCCAGGATCTCACCCAGGGTGATCCCGAGCGGCAGCTCCATGCAGACGGTGTTCCGCACATGGCCGCTCACGCAGAAGAGCTTCATCCCAGCCGCCTCGGGGATGCGCGCCAGCCCCTTGAACCAGGCCGCGCCGTTGGCGACGATGGCCGGGACGTTGGCCAGGGTCTCGACGTTGTTCACCACCGTCGGCCCGCCCCACAGCCCCTTCACCGCCGGGAACGGGGGTTTCGAGCGGGGGTTGGCCCGCCGCCCCTCCAGGGCGTTCATCAGCGCGGTCTCCTCGCCGCAGATGTAGCGGCCGGCGGAGACATGAACGTCGATGTCGCAGGAGAAGCCGGAGCCGAGGATGTTCTCACCCAGGAGCCCCGCTCCCCTTGCCTCGGTAATGGCCCGCCGCAGGTTGAGCGCCGGGGTCTCGTAGCCGCGCCGGATGAAGATGAAGGCGTGCCGCACCCCGAGGGCATTGGCCGCCAGCGTCATCCCCTCCACGAGAGAGTACGGATTGTGCTCCAGCAGCACCCGGTCCTTGTAGGTCCCCGGCTCCATCTCGTCGCAGTTGCAGATCAGCCAGCGCGGCCCCGGCAGGTCGCGCGGCACGAACGACCACTTCCTGCCGGTCGGGAAGCCGGCCCCGCCGCGGCCGCGCAGGTTGGAGTCGATCACCAGCTGCTGGACGTCGTTCGGCGAGAGCTCCTTGAGGGCTTTCTTAAGGGCCGCGAAGCCACCCTCGGCCTGGTATTCGGCGAAGGTCACCGCCCGGCCGGGCCGGTTATGTCGGAAGAGGACAAGTTCCATAAACCTTTTTTGCCACAGAGGTCACAGAGGTCACAGAGAAAGGCAAATCTTTTCGGGTTAGAACCCAAAAATCATGATTTTGGAGTTTCCTTCGGGCTTTTCTCTGTGACCTCTGTGGCTAATCAAGCATTTCTTTCAACACCACCGCATTGTTGCGCTCCGCATCCTTCGCCGCGAAGAGGAGGGTAACGGTCCCTTTCTCCGACTCGTTGCGAAGTCTCTCCAGCAGCTCGCCCTGCGCCTTCAGCTCCTCCCGGTAACGGGACCTGAACTCCTCCCACCGGCCGGGATCGTGGCCGAACCACTTCCTGAGCCCGTCGCTCGGGGCAAGCTCCCGCAGCCACTCGTCGAGCCGGGCCTCGTCCTTCGAGATCCCCCGCGGCCAGAGCCGGTCGACCAGGACCCGCCGGCCGTCCCCGGGCGCCGGCGGGTCGTAGATCCGCTTTAGCTTTACCATGGCTTGTTTCCGAAGTACTTATTACTTGAAGGTCTTCAGGATGTACTCCGCAATCGCCTTCGCCTCCTTGTCGGATATGGCCTTGGCGTCGAACGGGGTCATCCCCGGTCCCGGTTTCCGCATGTTCTGGACGAGGTCCTTGACCGACTTGATGCCGTTTGCCTCCCGGTCCTTCTTGGAGAGGGTCTTCTTGGGGTTGACGATATTGCCGCCGTCAGGGTGGCAGACCGCGCAGTGCTCCTTGAACTCCTTGGCGCCGTCGATCTTCTCCCCCTTCTTGGTGTCCGCGAAGCCGGTTGTCGCAAATGCGGAGAGTGCCAGCATGGCAATTGTTGCAATCAAGCCTTTTTTCATCGGTACTTCCTCCTTTTTTGTAGGGGCGCATGGCATGCGCCCTGATGGGAACAACTAAGCAGATTCAATCAAGGGCGAACGCCGTTCGCCCCTACAGTTCCGCTCTCTCTTTCTCCAGTATCTCGTCCACCCTGTCCGGCGTCAGCCTCCCGTACAGGGTGTCGCCGATCATCATGGTCGGCCCCTCGCCGCAGTTCCCCAGGCAGCAGCAGGGGATCAGGGTGAACATCCCGTCGCTGCTGGTCTCCCCCGGCCCGACGCCGAGCCTGTTTTGCAGATGCGTCATGACCGCCTCGCACCCGACGCTCCAGCAGGAGATGGAGTCGCAGACGTGGATCACCCGCCGCCCCACCGGCCGGCGGTAGATCATCTCGTAGAAGGTGGCGAGCTCCTCCACCTGGAGCGACGAGAGCCCGAGAAGCTCCGCCGCCTCGCCGACCGCCTCGTCGGTCAGCCAGCCGTAGTGCCTTTGCAGCTCCTTCATCACATCCACCGCCGCCTCGCGCGGGGTGATGGCGGAGGCAACGCGGGCTAGGAGTTCTTTTTTCAGGGGTTCAGGAATCATGTCACAACCTTTCGCCACAGAGAACACAGAGGTCACAGAGGGAAACCCAAAAAATCCGTTAACGGGAAAGTCAGGTCCGAAATAATCTTGCTTTTTCTCTGTGCTTTTTACCGGTCCAAGTCAGCCAGCACAAAATCGATCGACCCCAGTATCGCCAGGAAATCCGCTACCAGCCACCCCCTGCTCAGGAGCGGCAGGGCCTGGATATGGGGGAAGCTCGGGGTCCTGATCCGGACCCGGTACGGAATGTTGAGGCCGTCGGAGACCACGAAGTAGCCGTTCTCCCCCTTGGGCGCCTCGATGGCGGCGTAGCACTCCCCCTTCGGCGGCGCCATGCCG
>JAMPXD010000144.1 GCA_023701365.1 Geobacteraceae bacterium | reverse complement strand
GTCGCCCCCCCCCGGTTCACCAGGAAGTTGGCATGCACCTCCGAGACCTGGGCCTCGCCGATCCGCTGCCCCCTGAGCCCCGCCGCCTCGATCAGCCGCCAGGCCTGCTCCCCCTCGGGGTTCTTGAAGAACGATCCGGCGTTCGGATGCCTGACCCGCTGGGCGTTCCTGCGATGGGCGAGAAAACCCTCGATCCGCTCCTCGATTTCCGCCGGGTTCCCTTCGGCGAGCCGGAACGCGGCCGCGACGATGATCTCACCCGGGTCGAGCCGCAGAAAGCGGTAGCCGTAGTCAAGCTCCTCCCGCACCCTGGTCCGGACCTCCCTTCCGTGCAGGGTGGTCAGGGTCGCCAGCCGGTCGAGGATCGCCTCGCCGTGGGCGCCGGCGTTCATGCAAAGCGCCCCGCCGACGGTGCCGGGGATGCCGATCAGGAACTCCAGCCCCGCCAGACGCCGCTCCTCGGCGAACCGGACCAGCGCGCCGTTGCTCACCCCCGCCCCGGCACTCAGGAGGCTGTCCGGGAGCTCCTCCAGGCCGCGGAAGTTAGTGAGCGAGATCGCCACCCCCCGGAAGCCGCCGTCCCTGACCAGCAGGTTGTAACCGCCGCCGATCACCAGGCTCGCCGTCCCCCTTTCGGCGAGGATACGGAGCAACCCCCGGAGGTCATCCAGGTCAGCGGGGACCGCCAAGAGATCGGCACCCCCCCCCACCCGGAGGGAGGTATGGCGGGCGAGCGGCTCGTCGACGAGGAGATCTCCGCGAAAACTCCTCCTGATCTCACCATGGGGGCGATTCATCAACCGCCCTACGCCTTTTCCTGGAGCATGGTCAGGAGCGCCTCACCCGCCTGCCAGATGTTGCCTGCCCCGAGGGTGAGGACGATGTCCCCCGGCCTGACCATGGCAGCCAGCTGCTCCGGGAGCCGCTCCCGCTCGGCCACGTAGCTGACGTCCCGCTGGCCGTGCTTCCTGATCTGGTCGGCCAGCCTCTCGGCGGTCACGCCGGGGATCGGCTGCTCGCTGGCGGCGTAGATGTCGGTCAGGACTAGCACGTCGGCGTCGTAGAAGCAGGTGACGAAGTCGTCGAACAGCTCCTTGGTGCGGGTGTAGCGATGGGGCTGGAACGCCACCACCAGGCGCCGCTCGGGCCAGCCGGTCTTGGCCGCCGCCAGGGTGGCCCTGATCTCGGCCGGGTGGTGGCCGTAGTCGTCGACGATCATGACCTCCCCCACCTCCCCCTTCACCTCGAAGCGTCGCCCCACCCCGCCGAACCGGGCGAACCCCTCCCGGATCTTCTCGAAGGGGACGTCCAGCTCCATGGCCACGGCGATGCAGGCGAGGGCGTTCAGCACGTTGTGGGCGCCCGGCATCCGGAAGGTGATCTCCCCCATCCGGTACCCCTTGTAGTGGGCGGTGAAGGAGGTCTCGAAGCCGGCGAGCCTGACGTGGGTGGCGCGGATGTCGGCCTGGGAGGAGAGGCCGTAGGTGACGAAGCGCTTCTTCACCCGCGGGATGATCTCGGCGACGTTGCGGTCGTCGAGGCAGAGCACGGCGAGGCCGTAGAAGGGGACCTTGTTGATGAAGTCGACGAAGGTGTCCTTGATCTCCCCGATGCCGCTGTAGAAGTCGAGGTGGTCGGCGTCGATGTTGGTCACCGCGGCGATGGTGGGGGAGAGCTTGAGGAACGAGCCGTCCGACTCGTCCGCCTCGGCCACCAGGAACTGCCCCTGCCCCAGCTTGGCGTTAGTGCCCAGGGTGTTCAGCTTGCCGCCGATGACGATGGTCGGGTCGATCCCGGCGTGGGACAGGACCGTCGCCACCATGGAGGTGGTGGTGGTCTTGCCGTGGGTACCGGCGATGGCGATCCCGTACTTCATCCGCATCAGCTCGGCCAGCATCTCGGCCCTCGGGATGACCGGCACCATCCGGGACTTGGCCTCGACCACCTCCGGGTTGTCCTCCTGGACGGCGGTGGAGGTGACCACCACGTCCACGTCGGTGAGGTTTTCCGCGGCATGGCCGATATGGATCTCCCCCCCCAGGGAGGCGAGCCGTTCGGTGGTGTCCGAGGTGCGCAGGTCCGAGCCGGACACCTTGTACCCCAGATTGAGGAGGACCTCGGCGATCCCGCTCATGCCGATCCCGCCGATCCCGACGAAGTGTATTTTCTCTATTTTTCCGTACATGGAACTTCCTTTTAGGCGAAGGGCTAAGGGCAAAGGGCTAAAGGTTTTATTACTTTCTGGTTTTTCCTTTAGCCTTTTGCCCTTAGCCTCTAGCCGGTTTTGAGCATTTCATCGACAATCACTTTAGCCGCATCGAGCCGCGCCAGACCCCGGGCCTTGATTCCCGTCTCCACGATCCTCTCCGGATGTTCCAGCAGCCCGGCGATCAGCCGCGCCAGACTCTCCCCGGTAAGCTCCCGCTCCAGCAGCATGAACCCCGCCCCCTTCTTCAGGAGGGCCTCGGCGTTTCTCCGCTGGTGGTCGTCCACGGCATGGGGGAAGGGGATGAAGATGCACGCCTTGCCGCAGGCGGTCACCTCGGCGATGGTGGTCGCCCCGGCCCGGCAGACCACCAGGGAGGCATCCCGATAGGCCGCCGCCATGTCGTCGATGAACGGCACCACCTCCGCCTGGAACCCCTCCCGCCGGTAGGCCTCCCGAACCTCGGCCAGGTCGTTCTCACCGGTCTGGTGGGTGATCAGGAGCCTCTCCCGAAAGCCGGCCAGGTGGGGGAGGGCCGCTGCCATGGCCGTGTTGACGGCGTGGGCACCCTGGCTGCCGCCGAACACCAGCAGCTGGAAGCGCCCGGCAGCGGCAACCGGTTCCAGTTCCGCCGCTGCCAGGATCTGCCGCCGCAGGGGATTGCCGGTAAGGAGCGTCTTCCCCTTGGGGAAATATCTGGCCGACTCGTCAAGGGTGATGAAGACCTGCTCGGCCACCAGGGCGAGCACCTTGTTGGTCATCCCCGGGATGGCGTTCTGCTCATGGATGAAGCGCCGGATCTGCATCCCCCGGGCCGCCAGCACCATCGGCAGCGAGGCGTAGCCCCCCACCCCCAGCACCAGGTCGGGCCGGAACTCCTTCAGGATCTTGCGCGACTGGGCGTAGCCGTAGAGCATCATGCACGCTCCCTTCAGCTGGGCCAGCCCTCCCTTGCCGCGGATGCCGGCAGCCGAGATCAGCTCCAGCCGGTAGCCGCTGGCCGGCACGGCACGCGCCTCTATCCCCCGCTCGGTGCCTACGAACAGCACCTCGTTACCCCCCTCCCGGGCAAGGAACTCCTCGGCCACGGCGATGCCGGGGAAAAGATGGCCGCCGGTCCCTCCGCCGGCAATGACCAGTCTCACGGCTCACCCCGCATCCGCGAAGAGACGTTCAGCAGGACCCCGACGGCAAACAGGGAGACGATCAGGGAACTCCCGCCGTAGCTGATGAAGGGGAGCGCCAGCCCCTTGGTGGGGAGCAGCCCGGTCACCACCCCCATGTTGACGAACGCCTCGATCCCCAGGAGGACCACGATGCCGAACGCCAGGTGCCTGCCGAAGCCGTCCTGGGCGTGGAGCGCTACCCGGATGCCGCGCTGGACCAGGAGAAAGAACATGGCGGCGATCACCAGCACCCCGACCAGCCCCAGCTCCTCGCCGACCACCGACAGGATGAAGTCGGTATGCGCCTCCGGCAGGTAGAACAGCTTCTGCTTCCCCTCCCCGAGCCCCTGGCCGAGCACGCCGCCGTTGCCGAAGGCGAGCCACGACTGGATGATCTGGAAGCCGCTGTCGGTCGGGTCCTGCCAGGGGTCGAGAAACGCCTTGATCCGCCGCAGCCGGTACGATTCGGTCAGCACCAGGTAGCAGACGAACGGGACCGCCAGCACCCCCATCCCCAGGATATAGCGGGGCCGGGTGCCGGCGGCGAACAGCATCAGGATCGCGACCGAGGCCAGCGTCAGGGCCGCCCCCATGTCCCGCTGCTTGAGGAGGAGGCCGATCAGCACCGCCAGCAGCACCATGTAGGGGAGAAAGCCGGTGGAAAAGAACCTGACCTTCTCCTGTTTCTTGTCCAGCGAATAGGCCATATAGAAAATCAGGGCGATCTTGGCCAGCTCCGAGGGCTGGAAGTTGAAGCCGGGGAACCGTATCCAGCGGGATGCCCCCTTGGCGGCCCCGCCGATCCCCGGGACGAACACCAGGACCAGCAGCACCATGCAGCAGAGGAGAATCGGCACCGCGGACTTGCGCCATTTTTCGTAATCGGTCCCCATGGCGACCGCCATCACGCCGAACCCGAGCAGCGCATAAATCCCCTGCCGCTTCAGGAAATAGAAGCCGTCGTGGAATTTCTTCACCGCCATCACCGAAGAGGCGGAATAGACCATCACCACGCCGAAGCAGGTTAGGGCGACCGCCATCAGGAGGATAATCAGGTCGTATCCCTCCAGCCGCTTCACCTCTCCCCCCCGTCCAGGGCGCGGACCAGCGCCTTGTAGCGCTCGGCCCGCTCCTCGTAGTCACGGAACATGTCAAAGCTGGAGCAGGCAGGCGAAAAGAGGACCACCCCCCCCGGCCCGGTCAGCTCGTGGGCCAGCTGCACCGCCTCCTCCAGGGAACTGGCCAGCCGCGTATCGGTGAGCTCCCCCAGTTCGCGGGCGATCCGCTCTCTGGCCTCGCCGATCAGCACCATGTGCCGCACCCGGCTCCGGACCAGTTCCGCGAGCGGCCCATAGGAGCCCCCCTTGTCCTTGCCGCCGGCAATCAGGGTGATGTTGTCGAAGCTGGCCAGGGCCTTTTCCACGCTCCCGACGTTGGTCGCCTTGCTGTCCTCGTACCAGGGAATCCCGTTGATGGTACGGACCAGCTCCATCCGGTGGGGGAGGCCGCGGAAAGAGGCAGCGGCCTCCTGGCTGGCGGCCGCGTCGCACCCCATGAGGAGCCCCGCTGCCAGGGCCGCCATGATGTTCTCCCGGTTGTGGACCCCCTGCAGCTGGTAGCCGGCTATCGGAAAGAGCTCCTCGCGCCCGTCCCAGCGGAAGGTGATCCGGCCGTCCCGGTAGAATATCCCCTGGTCGAGCTCCCGCTGCTGACTCATCGGCACCAGCCGCGCCCTGATCTTTCCGGCACAGGCCGCCACGATCGGATCGTCCATGTTGAGTATGGCAAAGTCTTCGGCGGTCTGGTTTTCGAAGATCCGCACCTTGGCGTCGATGTAATCCTGGAAGGTGGCGTAGCGGTCCAGGTGGTCCTCGGTGATGTTGAGGAGCACCGCCACCCTAGGCCGGAACTGTTGAATCCCCTCCAGCTGGAAAGAGCTGAGCTCCACCACTACCCGCTCCACCGCCGCACCAGTGGCGACCAGCTCGATCAGGGGATTGCCGATGTTGCCGCCGACGAAGGTCGCGAAGCCGCAGGCCCGGAAGAGCTCCCCGGTCAGGGTGGTGGTGGTGGTCTTGCCGTTGGTGCCGGTGATGGCAACGATCGGGGCGGTGATATGGAGAGCGGCCAGCTCAATCTCGCTGATCACCGACCTTCTCTGGGCGCGGGCCAACTGGAGCGGCTTGATCTCCATCGGCACGCCGGGGCTCACCACGATAAGGTCGGCCATCAGGAAAGTGTGCTTGTCGTTGCCGCCGAGCTGGTAGTTGATCGGGAGCCCCTCCAGTTTAGCCAATTCGGAGGCAAGCTCGCCGTGCTCCTTCATGTCGGTGACGGTCACCTCCGCCCCCTGCTCCGCCAGGAAGCGGGCCACCGCCACCCCGGTGCGGGCCAGACCTACCACCAGTATTTTTTTGTTCATCAGTTCCATAAGTATCCTGCGTGCTCTTTTTTCTAATCCGACGGATCGGTCGGATCGGACCGATCCGTCGGATTACGCAGCACGGTTTTACCGCAGTTTCAAGGTCGAGATCGCCACCAATGCCAGAATGATGGTGATGATCCAGAAGCGGACGATGATCTTCGGCTCCGCCACCCCCTTCAGCTCGAAGTGGTGATGGATCGGGGCCATCCGGAAGATCCGCTTCCCCCGGTATTTATAGGAGCCAACCTGGAAGATCACCGACAGCGCCTCGATCACGAAGATGCCGCCGACGATCACCAGGAGGATCTCCTGCTTGGTGATCACCGCCAAGGTGCCGAGTGCACCTCCCAGCGGCAGGGAACCGACATCCCCCATGAAGACCTCGGCCGGATAGGAGTTGTACCAGAGAAAGCCGAGACCGGCCCCGACCATGGCGCCGCACAGCACGGCGAGCTCGCCGCTTCCCGGCACGTAAGGGATCTGCAGGTAGCTGGCCAGCCTGGCGTTGCCGGCGATATAGGTGAAGAGGAGGTAGGTGGCGGCGTTGATCGCCACCGGCCCGATCGCCAAGCCATCCAGGCCGTCGGTCAGGTTCACCGCATTGCTCGCGCCGACGATCACCAGCATCACGAACGGGATGTAGAACAGCCCCAGGTCGGGATGGAGCTTCTTGAGGAAGGGAAAATAGAGCTCGCTGGAAAAGCCGGGGAGGGTGTAGAGAAAGACCCCGACCGCTCCCCCCAGGAGGAGCTGCCAGAACATCTTCTGCCGGGGGGAGAGCCCCTTCGGGTTCTTCTCCACCACCTTCTTGTAGTCGTCGACAAAGCCGATCAGCCCGTAACCGACGATGACGAACAGGGTGGTCCAGATGTAGAGGTTGGAGAGGTCGGCCCACAGCAGGGTCGGCACTACGATCGCCGTCAGGATCAGCACCCCCCCCATGGTGGCGGTCCCCTGCTTTTTCAGGTGGGACTCGGGGCCGTCGGTCCGGATCACCTGCCGCGCCTGGAGCGACTCCAGCTTGCGGATGATCCAGGGGCCGATGATGAACGAGACGATCAGGGCGGTGATCATCGCGTAGATGGTCCGGAAGGTCAGGTATTTGAAGACGTTGAACAGCTTGACGCTGGACGCCAATGGATACAACAGATGGTACAGCATCAGGCCACCGCCCCTTTCGCCAGGCGCAGGGGAAACGCACGCCGGACACCCTCGGCAACGATCTCCATCCGCATCCCCCGCGACCCCTTCACCAATATATAGTCCCCTCTGCCGAGATGGCCGGGCAGGTCGGCCATTATTTCAGCGTGGTCCTTTGCCACCACGACCTCGGCGGCGGGCATCCCGCTTTCGATGGCCCCCGCAGCGACAGTTTCGGCCATTTCCCCCAGCAGGTAGAGCCGCTCCACGCAAGACGCGGCCAGTCTCCCCAGGGCACGGTGCGCCTCCGCGCTCCCCGCCCCCAGCTCCAGCATGTCACCCAGCACCGCCACGGCCCGGCACTCCTCCCTGAGGTCGCGCACCGTTGTCAGTGCCGCCTCCATCGAGGCCGGGTTGGCGTTGTAGCTGTCATCGATCAGGACCACCCCGTCCAGCTCCTCCAGGTTGAAGCGCTTGTCGTAGGGGGTGAACTGCGCCAGCCCCGCCCGGATGAGGTCCGCCTCCACCCCCAGGGCAACCGCCGCCGCGGCTGCCGCCAGGGCATTGGCGACGTTGTGCAGTCCGAAGGCCTTCATCCGGACCGGGACCTCTCCGCTGGGAAGGCGGAGGGTGAAACTCGCGCCCCGTCTCCCCTCGTTCCTTATCCCACTGGCGCTCACCTGCGCGCCATGGAGGCCGAAGCCGAGCCTGGTCACCCCCGCCGGCGAAGGGCAGGCGGCGATCAGCCGATCGTCGGCATTGTAGACCGCCCATCCCCCGGCCTTCAGACGGAGAAACAGCTCCCCCTTGGCCCTGGCCACCGCCTCCACGCTCCCCATGCTTTCCAGATGGGCGGGAAAGGCGTTGGTGATCACCCCCACGTCGGGCCGGGCGATCTCGGCCAGTCGGTCGATCTCCCCCGGCTCGCTCATCCCCATCTCCAGGACCGACCAGCGCTCCCCGCCGGTGAGCCGCAGCAGCATCTGCGGCAGGCCGATCAGGTTGTTCAGGTTGCCGGCTGTCTTCAGTCCCGGGCCGGTCTGTCCGAGGATGGCGGCGAGCATCTCCTTGGTGGTGGTCTTGCCGTTACTCCCGGTGACCCCGACTACCCTGAGGGAAAAGCGCGAGCGGTGGAAGGCTGCCAGGTTCCCCAGCCCCCGGAGCGTGTCCTGCACGGCAACGACCGTCGCCCCGGCAGGGAGGGCATTGCTTTTGACCCAGCCGGCCTCGGCGAGGAAGACCCGCACCCCGCGGGCATAGGAGGCTGCGAGGTAGTCGTGGCCGTCGAACCGCTCACCCCGCAGGGGGACGAACAGCTCGCCGGCCTTGACCGTGCGGGAATCGGTGGAGACGCCGGTCACTGCCCCGGCAGCGCTGCCGATGATCTCCCCCCCGGTGGCCCGGGCTATTTCCTCGATGGTGAACATAAATGACATCAACCTTTTTAAAGACCGAAAAGCTTTTGCCACAGAGGGCACAGAGGACACAGAGAAAAAATCTTGTTGGTTAAATTAAAAAAGCTTCTGGTTTTCCGGTTTTCAGACTTCCTCTGTGTTCTCTGTGACCTCTGTGGCCAATATGCCGTTGCTTCTAGCCGAGCTCCCGGAAGGCCGCCGCCCCCTCCTCCCGGTCGTCGAAGTGGTGCTTCACTGTGCCGATGATCTGGTAGTCCTCATGCCCCTTTCCCGCCAGCAGGACGACGTCTCCCGGCCGGGCTATCCCGGCCGCCAGGCGGATCGCGTCCCGGCGCGACTCCACCATGGCGAAGCCATTGCCGGCTAAGCCTTCGGCAAGTTCATCGATGCCGTACTCCCTGACCCCGAGCGGGATGATCCCCTCCCTGATCTGGGCCATGATGGCAATAGGGTCTTCAGTGCGGGGGTTGTCGGAGGTGACGATGGCCAGATCGCTCAACTCGGCGGCAATCCTTCCCATGATCGGGCGCTTCCCCGGGTCACGGTCGCCGCCGCAGCCGAACACCGTGATGATCCGGCCGGTGGCGATCTCCCGGATCGTCTTGAGGACGTTCTCCAGGGCGTCGCCGGTATGGGCGTAATCGACCAACAGGGTCACCCCCCGCTCGTTGTTGACCCGCTCCAGCCGCCCCGGCACCTGTTTGTGCCCCTCGATCCCCCGCCGGATCGCCTCCAGCGGCAGCTCCAGGGCGACCCCGGCAGCAACCGCCGCCAGGATGTTGTACAGGTTGAAGCGGCCGAGCATCGGCGAGCGAAACGGCAGCCTCCCTGCCGGGGTCTTGAGCACCCCGGCAATCCCCTCCACCGAAAAGCGGAGCTCCTCGGCGGTCACCTCGGCCCCTTTCCCCAGGCCGTAGCGGATAACCGGGCAGACCGCCGCGGCAGCGACCGCCTCCCCGTAGGGGTCGTCACAGTTGACCGCGGCCCGGCGCCGTTGCTTGGTCCGGTCGGCGGCCAGCAGCTCGGCAAAGAGGCGGAGCTTGCTCGCAAGATAGGCTTCCATGCTGAGGTGGTAGTCGAGATGGTCGCGGGTCAGGTTGGTGAAGACCCCGACGTCGAAGCAGCAGCCGTCCACCCTCTTCTGCTCCAGGGCGTGGGAGGAGACCTCCATCACGACCGCCCTGGCCCCGGCATCCGCGAGCTCCCGCAGGTTCCGCTGCAGATCGACCGACTCGGGGGTGGTGTGGGGGGCGGGGATCACCCGCTCCCGGAACCGGTAACTGACGGTGCCGAGCACGGCCGCCGGCAGCCCGGCCTGTTCCAGAATCGCCTCGACCAGGTAGCTGGTGGTGGTCTTACCGTTGGTGCCGGTGATCCCGATCAGGGGGAGTTGCGCGGTCGGATTGCCGCAAAAGGCCGCAGCCATGCGGGCCATTGCCAGCCTGGCGTCCGCCACGATCACCCGGGTGACCCCGGCCGGTATCAGGCTCTCATCCTCCGCCACCACCGCCGCGGCCCCCGCCTGCAAAGCGCTCCCGATGAAGCGGTGGCCATCGACGGCCACCCCCCTTAACGCGAAAAAGAGACCGCCGGGCACTACCTGACGGGAGTCATAGTAGAGGCCCTGGATCTCCAATTCGGGATCGCCGCCGACCTTCAACGGGGTGATGGATTGTAGCAAGGTTGCGAGTTGCATTTGACCTCATCTGCGCGAAAATGTCAAAGATTTTTCTCCCGACACGCTCCTCTGTTCAGGCGGCGGGGGCAAACCGTACCCAGACCTGGTCGGCCGGCCCGATCCGGTGGCCGGGCAGAGGGTTCTGCTCCACGGCCCGGCCGCTTCCGATCAGCTTCACATTGAGGCCGCTCTTTTCCATGGCCCGCAGCACCTGCCGGATGCTTTGCCCGCGGAAATCGGCCATCACCACCCCTTCGCCCCCC
>JAMPXD010000143.1 GCA_023701365.1 Geobacteraceae bacterium | reverse complement strand
GCCGGCGATCCCGAACAGTGACGCGATGGTGAGGGCAACGCGGTAGCCGAGGCGGTCGCTGACATATCCGGCAGGGTAGTCGAGCGCGACCATGGCCAGGGAAAAGATGCTCTGCAGGAGGAGGATCTGTGTCAGAGAGAGGCCGATGTGATCTTTCCAGAAGAGGGTGATGATCGCCATCGGGAACAAGGTCATCTGCAGGAAGGAAAAGGCGTAAAGCTTGCGGATGTTGCTGTGCGGGTTTTTCATGGGGCAGGGGGCCGGATCTGCTGTAATGAAAAATCTAGTTGGACTGCGCAGGGTTGCGTCTCTTCAGCCAGTTGCCGAGAAACTCCCGCGTCCGCGGCGCGCCGTTTCCCGGATCGAGCAGCTCCGGCCTCTCCAGGTCGTCGGCCGTGTCCACGTCATGCCAGGTCGGCAGGAGCGAGACCCTGGCGCCGGCCTGTTTCGCCCTCTCCAGGCTCTTCGCCAGCACCTCACCGCTCGACCAGGGGACGTCCCGGAACAGTCCGTCGTGCAGCTCCCGCATGGCCAGCAGGTAATAGCCGCCATCCTCGCTCGGGCCGAACAGGGCGTCGATCCCGTCGGTTGCCAGCCGCCCGAACGCCTCTTCGACATAGGTCAGGGGGAGGTCGGGGAGGTCGGTGCCGATGATGGCGACCTGCCCGTATCCCATGGCAAGGAGCTCCCCGAAGGCGTTCGCCATTCTCTCGCCCAGGTCCTCCCCTCGCTGGGGAGCGCGGGCCATGCCGGGGGCGATCTGCGCGAAGAAAGCGGCGGCATGCTCCTCCGGTTCGTAAAAGATGTGCTTGGCCACCCCGGCAAGGGTTGCAACCTTTGCCAGGACGTCCAGCAGCATGCAGCGGTACAGCGCGGCAGCTTCCTCCGGGGAGAGGGGAGGGGTGAGCCTGGTCTTCACCCGGCGGGGGACGGGGCGCTTGGCGAAGATTATCAGGGCCTTCTTTAACTCTTTACCCATAACCGCCTGTTTGTGAAAGGTATTGCCCAAATGCCGGAGAAAACCCGTAAAGCCGCTGCCAGTGGGGGATCAACAGCTGGTCACAGGATAAAAAATCTAGCTTTTTCCACAATTTCGCCACTTGTCCACAGGGTTATCAACAGCGCTTCGGCTCCGCTCAGCGCACGTCCGTTCCCTGAGCGGAGTCGAAGGGAATGTCATCTCTTGTCCTGCTCGACCGCGGCGTAAGCGGAATGCTTATGAATCGACTCGTAGTTCTCCGCCTCCACCGAGAACCAGGTGATGGAGTCCATGGCGGCGAGCTTCAGGGTCGCCTCCCGGACCATGTCCTCCACGAACCGGGGGTTTTCGTAGGCCGATTCGGTCACGAACTTCTCGTCCTCCCGCTTCAGCAGGGAGTAGACCGGGGAGCTGCCGCACGACTCGATCAGCTCGATCAGGTCCTCGATCCAGAGGAACTCCCGGTAGCGGACCTGGACGGTCATGATCGAGCGCTGGTTGTGGGCGCCGTAGCGGGACAGCTCCTTGCTGCACGGGCAGAGAGAGGTGACCGGCACCTTGACGACGAGGACGAAGTCGAGCTCTTGCGCCAGGCTCGCCTTGAAGGCGCAGGTATACTCCATCAGACCGCGTGCCCCGGAGACCGGGGCCTTCTTCTCGATGAAGTAGGGGAACTCGATCTCCAGGTGGGCGGAGGAGGCGCCGAGCTTCTCCTTCATCTTTTGCAGGATCAGCTCCATCTTGTCGAGGGCGATCTTTTCCCGGTAGGCGTCGAGGATCTCGATGAACCGGCTCATGTGGGTCCCCTTGAAGTGGTGGGGGAGGTCCACGTACATGTTGACTCTGGCCACGGTATGCTGGACCGAGCGGTTCTTGTCCATCACCACGATCGGGTAGGAGATGTCCTTCACCCCCACCTTGCTGATCGGGATGCGGCGGGTGTCGCGGGACCTTTGGACATCGCTGAGCGATGCGAGTTTTGAGTTTTGAGTTTTGAGTTTTGAGTTGGAATCTGTTTTATTGTCGGTCATTGGAATCCTTATGTTTATGTAGGAGCGCCGCCTCGGCGCGAATCGATTCAGCGTCAAATCGCGGCGGGGGCGCCGCTCCTACCGAATTCTCCTCACTCTTTACTACTCACGGTGTACCTGACCGGGTCCTCCACCCCCGCCTCGGCGAACCCCTTCAGCCGCAGCCGGCAGGAATCGCACAGGCCGCAGGCGAGCCCCTCCGGAGTCGGGTCGTAGCAGGAATGGGTGCGGCCGTAGTCCACCCCCAGGGCGAGCCCCCGCCTGATGATCTCCGCCTTGGTCAATTGGATCAGCGGGGTGTGGATCTTGAACCGTCCGGTCCCCTCAACCCCCGCCTTGGTGGCGAGGTTCGCCATGGTCTCGAAGGCGGTGATGTACTCGGGGCGGCAGTCGGGGTACCCCGAATAGTCGAGGGCGTTCACGCCGATGAAGATGTCGAAGGCGCCCAGCACCTCGGCCCAACCCAGGGCAAAGGAGAGGAAGATGGTGTTCCTGGCCGGCACGTAGGTGACCGGGATGTCGCTCCCCACCCCATCCTTCGGAACCGCGATGTCGGAGGTGAGGGCGCTCCCCCCGACCTTGCGCAGGTCGAACTCCACCACCAGCTGCTCCACCGCCCCCATAGGCTTGGCGTTCGCTTTCGCCACCTCCAGCTCGGTCTTGTGGCGCTGGCCGTAGGCGAAGCTCATGGCGTACGGCTCGAACCCCTCCGCCCTGGCGATCGCCAGGCAGGTGGTGGAGTCGAGTCCGCCGCTGTAAAGGACTACGGCTTTTTTAGTCATGTGTTACATCCTTTTAGGTGTTTAGACTGAAGGCTGAAGACTGAAGGAAAAAACATGGGCCATAATCAGCATCCTTCAGCCTTCAGCCTGTTTTCAGAACAGGGAAAAATTCACGTACCGCTTCGGGTTCTCCTTGATGTCCCTGACCAGGGCGTCGACGTCGCCGACCATCCGGTCGAGCTTCTCGTAGATCTCCTTTTCGGTCACGAGCTTGCCGACGGTCCCCTCCCCCCGGTGGACCCGGCCGGTGATCTCCTCGAAGCTCTTGACCGACCGGTCGGCCCGGTCGAGCAGGGCGATCCCCTTGTCGTACAGCTCCCGGTCGGTGATCAGTTTGCCGAAGGTGCCCTCGCTGGAAGTGAGCTTTCTGTTCAGCTCTCGCACGTCCTCGGCTGCCTGGGCGCTCTTGTCGGTGAGGGTCACCAGCTTGTCGTAGAGCTGGCGGTCGTAGATCAGCTTGCTCATGGTCCCCTGGGAGCTCTGGATATCCACCAGGGTGGCGTCGGCGCGGTTGAGGATGCTCATCAGCCGGTCATACGGCTCGCCGCTCCTGGTCAGCTTGCCGAGGGTCCCCTCGCCCCGGGTGGTTGAATCGACGAACACCCTGAGCTCGGCGGTGAGCCGGACCAGGTTGTCGTAAAGCTTGGGGTCCTTGCTGAACCGGCCGATGGTCCCTTCCCCCTGGTTTATCTTGGCGACGATCTGGTTCAACTGGTCGAAGGCGGTCCCCGCCTTGGCCATGACGTCGTCCAGCCTCAGCACCGGGGTCCCGTACACCCTGGTCTCCGGGGTCTCGGAGACGAACCGGCTGGGGGTGATGTCCACGTATTTTTCCCCCATCAGTCCCCTGGTCTTCACGGTAACGACCGAGTCCTTGCCGATCTTTTTCAGGGTCTCGCGGTTGATCTCCAGGCCGACTTCCACTTCGTTGTTCTGCTCCGGCCGGGCGAAGCGGATACTCCGCACCACCCCCACCTCCACCCCTGCCAGCCATACCGGCGCGCCGATCTTGAGGCCGGCCACGTCGGTCATGATCAGGGAGAGCTTACCCTTGGGGACGAAGAACTTGGTCTTTTCCCCCATCAGCAGCACCCCCCAGCCGAAGAAGACCAGGGCAACGACGATGAAAACCCCCCCCTTGACCTGCGACCATGCTATGCTGTCACTCCGTTTCATGTCTCTTGTTCCCCGTTGTTGTAGGTAAAGAGCGATCTCTCGCCGGGCTCGAAGAATTCCCGGATCTCCGGCTGCTGCGATGCCATCATCTCCTCCCTGGTCCCTTCGAATACCAGGTGCGCCTGGTGGATGAAGGAGAAGCGCTGGGAGACGGCAAAGGCGGTCTCCAGGTCGTGGGTCACCATCAGGGTGGTCTGCCCCTGCTCCTGGAGGCGGAGCATCAGGTTGCGGATGTTGTAGACCCCGATCGGGTCGAGGCCGGTGGTCGGCTCGTCAAAAAATATGTAGTCCGGTTCGGCGGCCAGGGCCCGGGCGATGGCGACCCTCTTCTTCATCCCCCCCGACAGCTCGGCGGGATAGAGGTCGATGGCGTGCTCAAGGCCGACAAAGCTCAGCTTTTCCAGGGCGATCCGCTCGATCTCCCGCTCGCTCAGCTTCCCCTCCTCGAACAGGCGGTAGCCGACATTCTCCCCGACGGTCATGGAGTCGAACAGCGCCCCCCCCTGGAAGACGATGGCGATCCGCTGCCGGACCCTGGCCAGCTCCCGGTCCGGGAGCCCCGCCAGCGCCTCGCCGTTGATGGTGATCCGCCCGGAATCGGGCTGGAGTAGCCCCAGGAGGAGCTTCAGGATGGTGGTCTTGCCCACCCCGGAGACCCCCAGGATGGTCCGGTTCACCCCCATCTCCAGGTGGAGGTCGAAATCCCTCAGGATTCGCCGCCCGCCGACGGAGTAGCAGACCTTTTCCATCCGGATGCAGGTTGTTTCGCCGCTCGACAATTAATTAGCTCCGTAGGGGCGACGCATGCGTCGCCCGTTCATTCAAACCATCGGCATTTACAGGGCGAGGCATCCGGCCGCCGCAGCTTAAGCTGCTCTGGCGGAGGCGGCTGCCTCGCCTTTATGAAAATCATCATCTGAACGCAATGAATATCTTCGTCAGAAAGAAGTCGGAAATGAGAATAGTTACCGACGCCAGCACCACCGTCTTCTTGGCGGCCGCACCCACCCCTTCCGCCCCACCCCTGGTGTTGAGCCCCACGTGGCAGGCGATCATGGCGATGATCAGGCCGAAGAAGAAGGGTTTGGCGACCCCCTCGAAGAGGTCCTGGAATACCATGAACTGGGGGAGCGATTTCCAGTACATGACCGGATTGACGTTGTAGCCCGCCGCCATGATGTAGCCGCCGGCCAGGGACACCGTATCGGTTATCACCGCCAGGAGCGGCATGGCGATCAGGATCGCCTTGAGGCGGGGGGTGACCAGCCTCTTGATGATGTCGGTCCCTTCCACCCGCATGGCGTCCACCTGCTCGGTGACCACCATGGTGCCGAGCTCGGCGGTGATGGCGGAGCCGACCCGACCGGCCACCATCAGGGCGGAGAGGACCGGCCCCAGCTCCTTCACCATGGTGACCGCCACCATCCCCCCCACATAGCTGGTTGCGGCGAACGGCTTCAGCTGGATGATCGCCTGGAGCGCCATCACCATCCCGGTGAAAAGCCCGGTGAGGATGATGATGAACAGGGAGCCGACCCCGATCTTGTCGAGCTGGCTGACGAACTCCCGGTAGTAGAAGGGGTGGCGGAAGATGCGCAGGAGCGCGCGCCAGGTGAGCAGGCAGATCTCCTGGATGTCGAGGAAGAAACGCTTCAGTCGGTTTTCAACAAAGGCAAGGGGCATGACGAACCAGGCACGAGGCGCTGGGCAACAGGCACGAGGCTTCTGGTGAAGAGATTTTCCCAGAGCCCAGTGCCTGGCGCCTAGTGCCTCGGCATTATTGCAATGCGCCGGCGATCGCCTCGTGGACGTCGTCGACGAACACGAACTCCAGCTCCTGGCGGACGTTGTCGGGGATATCTTCCATGTCCTGCCGGTTCCGGTCGGGGATGAGCACCTTTTTCACCCCGGCGCGGCGGGCTGCGAGGACCTTTTCCTTGAGGCCGCCGATGGCGAGCACCCGGCCGGTGAGGCTGATCTCGCCGGTCATCGCCACGTCGCGGCGGGCGGGACGCCCGCTCATCAGCGAGACGATCGCCGTCACCATGGTGATCCCGGCCGAGGGGCCGTCCTTGGGAATGCTCCCCGCCGGGACATGGATATGGATGTTCGCCTCGCTGAAGGCGCTGTCGGGGATGGACCATTCGGCGCTGTTCGCCTGGACAAAGGAGAGGGCGGCCCGCGCCGATTCCTTCATCACCTCCCCCAGCGACCCGGTCAGGATCAGGTCTCCCTTCCCCTTCATCCGGGTCGCCTCGACGAAGATGATGTCGCCCCCCGATTCGGTCCAGGCGAGGCCGGTCACCACCCCGACCCGGTCCTTCTCCGCCGCCACCTCGTTAAAGAATTTCCGGGGGCCGAGGAACTCCTCGACCACCTCCGGGGTGATGTTCAGCCGGGGCGGTTTCCCCTGGGTGATCTCCTTGGCCACCTTGCGGCAGATGGCCGCGATGTTGCGCTGCAGGTTGCGCACCCCCGCCTCCCGCGTATAGTCGCCGATGATCCGGACGATGGCCCCCTCCTCGAACAGCGGCGGGGTGGCGGAGAGGCCGTTCTCCTCGATCTCCCGGGGGATCAGGAATCTGGTGGCGATGTGCTCCTTCTCCTCGGTGGTGTAGCCCGCCAGGGGGATCACTTCCATCCGGTCCTTGAGGGCCGGGGGGATCGGGTCGATGAGGTTGGCGGTGGTGATGAACATGACGTTGGTCAGGTCGAACGGGACGTCCAGGTAATGGTCGGTGAAGGAGAAGTTCTGCTCCGGGTCGAGCACCTCCAGAAGCGCGCTGGCCGGGTCACCCCGGAAGTCGAGGCCGATCTTGTCCACCTCGTCCAGCATGAACACCGGGTTGTTGCAGCCGGCGCGGTAGATCTCCTGGATGATCCGCCCCGGCAGGGCGCCGATATAGGTGCGGCGGTGGCCGCGGATCTCCGCCTCGTCGCGCATCCCCCCCAGGGAGACGCGGATGAACTTGCGCCCGAGCGACCTGGCGATCGACTTGCCGAGGCTGGTCTTCCCCACCCCCGGCGGCCCGACGAAGCAGAGGATCGGCCCCTTCATCTTCTCCTTGAGGGAGCGGACCGCCAGGTATTCCAGGATCCTCTCCTTCACCTTCTTCAGGTTGTAGTGGTCCTCGTTGAGGACGTTTTCCGCCTGGGTGATGTCCCGGTTGTCGGTGGTCGAGGTCCGCCACGGCATGCCGGTCAGATAGTCCAGGTAGGTGCGGGAGACGGTGTACTCGGGGGAAGCGGGATTGATCCGCTCCAGCCGCTTCAGCTCCTTGTCGGCGATCTTTTTCACCTCGTCGGTCATCCCTGCGGCGTCGATCTTCTTGCGCAGCTCGGTCATCTCGGCGATCCGGGAATCGTCCTCCCCCAGCTCCTCCTGGATCTGCCGCATCTGTTCCCGGAGGAGGTACTCCTTCTGGGTCTTGCCGACTTTCTTGGTCACCTCCGCCTGGACCTCGCTCTTCACCTGGAGCCGCTGCACCTCGTTGGTCAGGTGCATGTAGACCTTCTTCAGCCGCTCCAGCGGATCGACCATCTCCAGCAGGGTCTGCAGCTCATCGATCGGCAGGTTGACGTAGAGCGCCACCAGGTCCGACAGGCGGGCCGGGTTGTCGATATGGTCGATCATCTTCATCACGTCGTCGGGGAGCGGTTTGCCGTAGGAGAGGGCGATCTTCAGGAGGGCGTTCAGGCTCGACACCAGAGCCTCGGAGACCAGCGATTTCTCCACGAACTCGCGCACCGGCTCCACCCGTGCCAGGATGAAGGGGGCCTCCTGGACCACGGCCTCCACCCGGACCCTGGCGATCCCTTCCAGGATCGCCTTGGAGCCGCCATCGGGGAGCTTCTGCAGCTGATTGACCTTGCAGATGGTGCCGATCTCGTGGAGCGCGGGATAGATGGCGCCGTCCGGCTCCCCCTTGAGCTTCACCAGGGCCACCAGGTTGTTGAACAGGGTGCTCTCCTCGAAGGCGGCCAGTTCGGTGTCGTTCAGGTAAACGGGGAAGACCATGTAAGGGAACGCCACCATTTCCCGGAGGGGGTAGAGGGGGACTATCTCGGGTATGTTTATCGTGATTTCGGTCATCCGCCAGTCCTCTCGAAAAAAGGTGTTGACAGCCAGTGCCTGTCTCAAGAGTAACCAGTTGCGGGGCTTATGTCAAGGCTGGCGAAGGGGCTGCAACGCCTCCCACTCCTCATAGAGCGCGGCAACCCGCGCCGAGAGCGCGGCATGCTCCTCCCCGGCGAGACGGGCCGCCTCGTGGTCGGCGAAAAAGGCGGGGTCGGCCATTTTCCCCTCCAGCCCGGCGAGCCGCCCCTCTTCCAGCTCGATGGCCCCCTCCAACTCGGCCAGCCGCTTCTGGCGCTGGCGATCTTCCCGCTGCCGCAGCTTCTCCTCCTCCCGCGAGCGGAGGCGCTCCTCCTTCGATAAGTTTTGAGTTTCGAGTTTTGAGTTTTGAGTTGCAGGCTGTAGGGGCGATTCATGAATCGCCCTGGCGGATGCCATGGGTGGTTGGCCCGAAGGTTGAGAAATTTCTCCCTTCTTCGCCAGATAGTACTCGTAGTCCCCCTGGTAGGAGGTGAGGCCCCCCTCCTCCACCTCCACCACCCTGGTCGCCAGGCCGTCGATGAAGTGGCGGTCGTGGGAGACGAACACCACCGTCCCGGTGAAGGCACGCAGGGCCTCCAGCAGCACGTCCTTGCTGAACAGGTCGAGGTGGTTGGTCGGCTCGTCCAGCAGCAGCAGGTTGGAGGGGCGGAGCAGCATCTTGGCGAGCGCCAGCCGGTTCTTCTCGCCGCCGGAGAGGACCGCCACCTTCTTCTGGATGTCGTCGCCGTGAAAGAGGAAGGCGCCGAGGATGTCGCGCAGCTGCGGCACCATCTGGAACGGGGCGTCCGCCAGGAGCTCATCGTAGGCGGTCCGGCCGCTCTCCATCGCCTCCGCCTGGTCCTGGGCGAAGTAGTCGAGAACCACGTTGTGGCCGACGAGCCGCTCCCCCCCCTGAAACTCACCCCCCGCCAGGACCCGCATCAGGGTCGACTTGCCGGCGCCGTTGTGCCCGACCAGCGAGACCCGCTCCCCCTGCTCGATGACCAGGTCGATGCCGTCCAGCACCTTTTTCGCGCCGTAGGCGCGGGTCACCCCCTTCAGCTCCATGGCGATCCGGCCGCTCTTGGGGGCGGGGGGGAAGCGGAACCTGATCCGTCGCCGCTCCGGGGGGAGGACGATCCGCTCGATCTTTTCCAGCTGCTTGATCCGGGACTGGACCAGGCTCGCCTTGTTCGCCTGGTAGCGGAACCGGTTGATGAAATCCTCCATCTTCTGGACTTCTTCGTCCTGGCGCCGCTTCGCCTCCCGCAGGGCTGCGACCCGCTCCTCCCGCTGCACCAGGTAGCGGCTGTAGGTGCAGTGATAGTCGGTGATGGCGTGGTTCCAGACCTCGGCGATCCGGTGGCAGACTTGGTCGAGGAAGAAGCGGTCGTGGGAGACCAGGATGACCGAGAAGGGGTAGGCCTGGAGGTACCCCTCCAGCCAGTTGCGCGCCTCGATGTCCAGGTGGTTGGTCGGCTCGTCCAGGAGCAGCACGTTCGGCTTCATCAGGAGCAGCCGGGCCAGGGCGATCCGCATCTGCCAGCCGCCGGAGAACTCGCCGCACTCCCGCTGCCAGTCGGCGGGGGAGAAGCCGAGGCCGCGGAGCACGTTGCCGACCTCTGCTTCCATGGCGTACCCCCCCTTCAGGCGGAACTCCTCCTGGAGCCGGCCGAACCGCTCCAGGAGCGCCCCGTGCCGGGGGTCGTCATGGGGGACGGTTTCCAGGAGACCGGTCAGCTCCTCGATCTCCCGCTCGATCCCCTGGAGCTCGGCGAGCGCCCCCATCGCCTCGGCGAACAGGGTGCGCCCCCTGGTGACGATCCCGTCCTGGGGGAGGTAGCCGACGGTCGCCCCGCGGGCGAACAGCAGCTCGCCTGAGGAGTGTTCCACCTGGCCGGCGATGATCCGCATCAGGGTCGATTTCCCCGCGCCGTTCTCGCCGACCAGGCCGACCCGCTCCCCCTTTTTCAGGTGCCAGTTGATATCGGTGAAGAGCGGTTTCCCCGCGAATTCCTTGCTGAGTTGTTTCAGGTGGAGCATGGAGGTCCCTTCTTGTCAAGGCTGAAGGCCGAAGGCTGAAGCAAAAGCGCGCCTTTGCAGTTCAATCGGGTGTCCCTTCAGCCTTCAGCCTTCGGTCTATCGACCTGAATCCAGATGATAAGGGAAATCGGCTGCCAGCTCAAGCGGAGTTTTTGCCCGCCCCGGCCGAAAAGCTTCATGGGCAGCATTTCATGATTCGCAGG
>JAMPXD010000142.1 GCA_023701365.1 Geobacteraceae bacterium | reverse complement strand
GCGCCATTTTCGCCGTCATCGTCGGCAGCAGAGAGCTTTTCAGGAGGAACTCCCGCACTTCCGGGGTAGTTTTCGCCAGGATTTCCGCGGCAAAGTAATCAAAGACTTCCGCCAGGTCGCTCTTTCCGGGAAGGGAAAGAGCGTCGTCGTCCGCCGGCATGCTTTCCGCCATGAGGATGACGCCGGCGGCCCATCCCTGCGCCATTTCGTGCATGCGGCGGATCGATTCAGCCCCGACCCCCTCCTTGCTTTGGAGTGCCGCAATTCCGGCCGTCTCATCGAGGGTCAGTCTGATCTCCTCCCACCCCAGGAGCGCCAGCCGGCGTCCGGCCTTCAAGGGGGCCATTGCGGCGGGGGGGGCTCCGCGGCTGATGAAGATGACGTTCACCCCCGGCGGGACGACGCTCACTCCCTCGCGGATCACCTCATGGAATGGTGAATCGGAAGACACCTCCTGGTAGTTGTCGAACACGACTGTGCAAGGTGTTTTAAGGCGGCTGAAGAGATTTTCGAAATAACGCCGGGCGAAGGTGGAAATGCCGAGTAGATATTCGGGGGTGAAGAGGGGAAGGGGCTTGCGGTGGCGCGGGGCGGCCTTCTTTGCCGCCAGTCCCAGGTAGTAGAAGAAGGTGGCAATGTCGCCGTCCCCCTCGTCCATCTGGTACCAAATGCAGGGGAGGTTCCGGGCCAGCAGCCAGCTTGCCGCCAGCGTGGTTTTCCCGGCGCCGGCAGGCGCTGAAATCCATATTATCTGCCGCTCGGACGACTCGTCCAAAAGGTGAAACAGCCGCTTCCGGGGATAAACCCGGGGAAGGCGCGGAGGGGTAATTTTGGCGGGAGATGCGGACAATTACTTCTCCTTCTGCTTGCTGCAAAGGCAACAGACAGGTCGGGGCAGCGTCAAGTGGAGAAATATCGCATATTGCGGCGGCATGTCAAGATGAAACAAAGAAACGGGTCTATATTCTTCAAATTTGAAACATCCGCCACAAGAAGGCCCTCCGAAACGAATCGGCGGGCCTTTGGGCAAGTGTCCTTTCACTCTGTGTTACTTCTTTTTTGCACCCTTCTTCTTTACAATGTAGTTGGCGGTGAAGATGTAATCGTCGATGTAGTCCCGCTTCCCGTCGCCGTTCAGGTCGAACCTGGGCGCGTCCGCCGTCCCTCTCTCCTTCAGGAAGAGCTGGAAATCGGCCTCCATCACCCCTCCCTTGCCGTCCAGGTCGGCCTTGACAGAGGGGGCCACGGTCAGGGGAAACTCCACCATGCTCCCGTCGTTCACAATATCCAGGCTCGCCCGGCAGACTCCCCCCTTCGGCCTGGCCCGGAGAACCCAGGTGTTCCCCTTCCCTTTCCGCAGGGAGCCGAGGGTTGCCCCGTTAAGGATGAATTGGGGAGGGCTCTTTACCGAGCCGGGGGCCTCGACCGTGATCCTTACCGCCTTCTTCCCGTCGGAGAAGGCAACCGCCGGTTCCTGGACGAATTTCCCGCTCCCTTCCGGCGCCAGGAGTGCGATCAGGCGGCCGGGTGTCCTCTCCCCGGTGAATTCCCTGAACCGCTCCAGGGGCTCCTTCACTGCGATGTAGCCGGTCGCCGGATTCCCCTCCCCCTTGGGTCCGGTCGCGGGAGGGGAAGGGTTCACCGCTTCGGGAAGGGAAGGTCTTTCCACGGGAGGAGGCTCGCTCTGTACCGGGACCGTTTCCGCCTTGCTCTCCGTGCCTGTCTCCTCCTGCGGCATGGTCACTCCCCCGAGCCAGGTCTGGCCGCCGGTGGCCGCAGCCGGCTGCTGCGACGGCGCAGTCGTCGCTTCCGACCCGCCGGTGGAAGAAGCGGCGGGCTCACTCGTGCTCCCCCCGCTGTTCGTCGGAGCCGATGCCGCCTTCCCCTCCAGCGGCGTTCCGTTGGTGTCGGTGAAGGAGACCCTTACCGAGGGGGACGCTCCCCCTCCCCCCTTTACGGTGAAGCCCATGGTCGCCACCGGCCCCGAGCCGTTGATCGGGGAAGCGCTGACGACCCCGATGGTGATGGTTCCCGGCGTTTTGTCGTTCACCGCCATAAGCGTCCCCGATATCAGGCTCCCCTGCTGGACCTTGGGGGTGGCCAGCCGGGAGGCGTCGTAGGTCACGGTGGCGAAGATCGTCCCTACGTTCTGGAAGCCACTTCCCTGCAAGGCGTAACTTCCCGCCCCCTTCGGCGAAACGGTAAGTGTCGGGGCGGCCTGGGCGCCATGGACGAGGCCCAGGACAAGGGTGAGCATGAGGAACAGAAGGAATGCCGATTTTTTCATGGTGAAAACCTCCATATACGATCTATTGAACCGTCACCACCGCTTCCGCCGTCACCCTGTCGATCACGGCGCCGGTGACATCCGTCACCGGTTCATGGTAGTGGGGTAACGGAAAGGTGCGGTGTCGGTGACCATGAATTAGTCATCCCCCCAGCGCCGCCAGGGCGACTCCCTGACCTCGAGCTTGCCGCTGCCGCCGTTGGCGCTGGATGTCCAGGCGCGCCGGCTCCCCTGAGAATTCATATTGCCGGAGGCGGCGGCGGGAGGAGCGCGGCGAACAGGGCCGCGGCCGCGGTCAGCAGGGCGGCGAGCAGATAGCTGGTGGTGAAGGCGCCGGTCGCCCCGGCGATCAGGCCGGCCAGCCCCGGGCCGATGGTCTGGCCGATGGCGAAGAAGACGGTGATGGTGGCAAAGGCGGTGGCGGCCCGGGAGAGACCGAGGTAGTCACCGACGGCGGCGGCCATGATGGCGGGGATGGCGAAGACCGCCAGGCCGTACAGGATGATCGACAGGACCAGGCCGGTGCTGCCGGTTTTGAGCCCAGCCAGCAGGTAGGCAGCGCTCTGCACGGCGAAGACCAGCGCCAGCCCTTGTTTGCGGCCGATTCGGTCGGAAAGGGCGCCGAATCCCACCCCCGAAAAGAGGCTGAAAAAGCCCACCCATGACCAGTAGAGCCCCGCCTTCGCCTCGCTGAAGCCGTATTCCCTGACCATGGTGGTGACGATAAAGGTGCCATAGACCATGAAGGTGGAGCCGAACACCAGGTAGAGGAGGCCGAGGCGGAGCAGGATCAAGCCGTCGCCACGCTGCTCCCGGGGCTTGAGCTGATCGGGGGAAACGGGCCGGGGGAGGCCGACCGGCTCAAGACCGACTTCGCTCGGGTGATTGCGGAGCAGCAGGGCGGCACAGGCGGCAACCGCCAGCGAGATCAGGGAGAGGATCAGCCAGCCGCTGCGCCAGCCGGTCGCACCGTGCCAGCGGTTGAGCAGGGGGACGACGAAACCGGCGAAGATGATCGCCGCGCCGTTGCCGCCGATTACCAGACCTGCCGCCTTGCCGCGCTGTTCACTGCGGAACCAGTAGGTCACCAGTGCCATCATCGGGATGTTGGCGAAGCCCCCGCCGACGCCGACCAGGGTGTAGAGGATCAGGATCGCGGCAAAGCTCTGGCTGCGGCTGATGCCGAGCATGCAGGCGCCGATCAGCAGAAGCCCCGAGGTTATTGTCGCGCGGGGGCGAAAGCGGCGGATAAGGCAAGGGGCGAGCAGGACGGCGATCAGGTAGCCGGCGAAGTTGCCGGTGCCGATGAGTCCCATCCGCTGGTAGGCAAGGCCGAGCCCGGCCTGCATCCCCGGCAGGAGCATGGTATAGGCGTAGCGGGCGAGCCCGAGGCAGGAGAACAGGACCAGCACACCGGTCGCGACTATGATCCAGCCGTAGTGCATGGTGCGGAGCCTGGTGGGGATTGGCGTCATCGGACCTCACAGGGGAAGGGGGGAATTCGTAGCGGTAATCGTTCACCGGACTGGTGATTATGTTTTGACCCGTAAGTATTGATGCTCTCGCAAATTGTCATTCCTGCAATGATTCTGAGCGGGAATCCGGTTGTAACTACCTGAAAAATCATATCCCCGACAGAAGCATTCGGGGATGACAAACACTTTTTGCGAGAGCATCAGTATTTGAATCTTTGCGGTCTTTGCGTCTTTGCGCGAGTAAATGCCGTTTTCAGGTTTAAAAATTGACGTCGGGTGATTTTCATTGATTGGAATTTATTCGGCGATCCTGATCCCGGTCACAAAGTATTCCGATTCGCCAAAACAGGTCGTCGGGATACCTTTATGTTGGTCGTAAGACACCGATATTTTCTTGCCCATGGCGTTGTTGAGCCTGGCGGCAACGGCATCGCTCCTGACGCTGAACAGGAACTTCTCGGGAAGAACCCCGGGAGCGGGTATCATCTGCAACTCGCCTTCCCATGTCTTGCACAACCATCCTTTATGAGAGAACTTCTGCAGATAGCCGGCGCGCTCCCCCTTGGAATAACTCCAGTTTAAGGCAACCCAGGTGTATCCGGCAAAAAGCACCAGAATCACGATTAGAACCTTTGCTATTGACAGTGTTACCTTACTGGCGCTGATTGCCATTGAACCCTCCGAACAAAAGATAGTGTGATATGCAGCTGGAGACGATTGGTAATCCGTCACTTCATCTTTTCAGATTTCTAAGCTGCGCGTGAAAATGGATGGACTTCCTTGTCAAGCCTGTCTTCCAGAGCTTCCAGTGCCACCTCCATATCATAGTGCGTCTGAAGATTGAGCCAGAACTGCGCCTCCATGTTGAAAAAGCGCCCAAGCCGAAGTGCAGTGTCAGCGGTTATTGCGCGCCTGCCATGGACGATTTCGTTTACGCGCCGGGGGGTTACTCCAATATCTTTGGCCAGCCGATACTGGCTGATCCCCATCGGCTCGAGGAATTCCGTCAACAGGATTTCGCCTGGGTGGATTGGGGGAACGTCACGCTTTGTCATGGTGCCACCTCTCAATGGTAATCAACGATCTCGACGTCATAAGCATCACCGCCTTCCCAGACGAAGCATATGCGCCACTGCTTATTTATCCTGATGCTGTGCTGCCCTTCTCTGTCATGATGCAAAGGCTCAAGGTTGTTGGAAGGAGGAGCGCGTCCTGGTATCTCTCTCACCTTGACTCCAGATTAATATGGGTATATCATACCTACATGAGGGCAAAACTTGTCAACCATGTCAAGGTGCGTGACGAACGGGGCAACATCGTTGAAACCAGGATGTGGCAGGTATCTCCCACCCCGGACAAGCCTCATGGCTACAAATACTCCCTGGTGTACGTCGTGAACGGTGCCCGTGTCATCGGCTACGACAACGGCGAAGGTCAGGGTGACCACCGACACTCCGGAGACAAGCAGCAGCCTTACAACTTCACTAGCTTGAAACAATTGTCCAGAGACTTCCTGGCAGACGTCGAGACCTGGAAAAAGGAGCATCCGTCATGAAAGCCAAAAAAGTGAATATCGGCATCAAATCCGTCGAAGAAGCGCTCGACGATTTCGTGAAAGCCGGCGAAGCCCTAGAACGCGGCGAAAAGGTTAAGCCTGTCAAGGGTATCTACTTCACCAACCTGGATGCATTCCGAAAAGTCCTTACCCAAAAGCGCCTTGAGCTCCTCCACATCATCAAGACCGAACACCCTGAATCCATCACCCAGCTTGCGCGCCTTGCCGGCAGGGACGTCACCAACGTGGCCGATGATGTGAAGTACCTTGCGGAAGTCGGGCTGGTGGAGATGAAAAAGGAGAAACGCGCCCACATCCCCACCGTCAACTACGACGCCATATCACTCCGAATCGCCGTTTAAGAAAAGGGGAGAGGCTGCTTTCTCCCCTTTTCTTTGCCCCTCTGAAAAATAGCCTGCCGCTTTTCCTGCCCAAAGATGTGAATCCATTCAGTTGAAAGGACGACGCTATTGCGGGTCAACTGCGCGTGGAGCGAGTCAGTATTGCCCCCCGCTGGTTCAACTTTAATCCTCGGCCCATGGTGGTTCCTCGCCAAGCTCCTCCCAGGTGGTGCCGTAGGGAAACCCTCCGGCCGTATAGCCTGCAATATATGCAAAGGTGCCATCCGAGTCGGGATATAGTTCGTCAAGTTTCTTCCGGGCTGAAGCTGCACGCTGTCGCTTCCTCGCTTCTGCAAGTGATTCAATGGAAGCCCTCACCTCGGCTTCTCTGGCGCTATCAATTGCTATTCCAAGCATCCTTAATTCTTTAATGGCAGTAATAAGGTCTACGGCGAACCAGTTGCTGTACCCTTTTATGATGTTTTTCCCCTGGTATTTGGCAACCCAACCCGTATCTCTGGCAGAGCGAAGCCTGGCTTCTCGTTTCATCGATTTTCTGCGGGGTCCTTTGTTACTCTTCTTCTTTTTAGTCATGGTTATTTGCTCTCTTACAGAGGTTTGCTATTTGTCCACTTTCAGGGCTTGACCTCTGTTGTTTCTGCTGTTGTCTCTGGCACTGTGACTGCTTGACTCTTCGCCTCCAAGACGTGAACTATTTCCTTCCTCCTCCTCTCGATCACACCCGTCACATGCAGATTCCCGGCATACTGCCTGGCGATCCGCTCGCACCACCGGAGAGCTTCCTCGTGCCGTCCCGCCTTCGAAAGGGAATCGGGGATATTCGCCAAAGGTTCCGGCATCCAGTTCGTCGGGTCTTTCTCGTAGGAGCTGATGTAGTACCCCGCGGCCCTGTTCCAGTCACCCTTGCGGGAGTAGAACTGGCCCAAGGTGAAAATATAATCCTCATTCTTCCCGAGAGCCGGCTCGGCCCTCATGTAGAGCTGTTCTGCCTTCTCCATCCGACCCGTCAGCGTCGCCGCGTCGGCCAGGAGCCAGAGAAAGGAGGCGGGGGAGAGGCTGAAGAGGATGGCAACGGAGAGGACGGCCCCGAGGTTGAATAGAGCCGCTCCAACGATCTTCCTCGATGGATCGGCGGCACCCCCCTGGAATCTCGTACCAACGAGCTTCAGCGTCCACAGGAGAGGGGCAAGGGCCAGCGGGAGAAGGAGCAGTGGGTAAAGCCATGTGGACCCGACGGTGGGCGGATAAAACGAGAGGACGATCAACCCTCCCACCGAAAGAAGGACTCCCGTCACAATGAGGAGAACTGGGTACACGTCCTTTTTCGCCGCCTCCACCGGATATTCGAGCATACCGATTATCCCGGGATCGACAGATGCATTACAAGCCTTGGAGAGGATCAGCTTGATGCAGTCCAGATATTCTTCGGAGATGGAGGCTCTGATGGCGAATTTATTGCCGTTTCCCTTTCCCGCGTATCCGACGGCGACTGGGCCGTAACCGGCAATGACCAATCCTTCTGTCGAGATGCTGGTGATCCGCTCCCACGGGATCGTCTCCCGCCTGCGGACGATCCCCTCGCGAGTCAACTCGATATCGCGGTACCGCATCGTCTCTGTTTGGAGCGGCTTCAGATGCTGCAGTGGCCGGGAAAAGTCCGCCGGTCTCCTCTCTGGCACGATCTGCCGCAGGATCGTCAAGGCTTCCTCCCCGCCGTCGAGGCCGGTGATGCCGAAGACCGATTCGCGGGCTTTCCCCTCACCTGTGGTGATAAGCAGCTTAACCATCTTCTGGATTTTTCCCTGGACGGTCCGCTCGTTCACCGTCATCCCCTGTATGTTGTTCCATGGGGCAAAGTCTGTGGTGAAGAATCGGGAGAGCTTCTGCTCGACGCCCTGCATCGAAAGTGTGAGGACCGGCTGCCACATCCGCCACACGGCGAAAATAACGAGCAGGAAAGAGAGTATGAAAAGAGCGGTCAGAACGGCTGCGCCTTCCACGGGCATCTGGGAGACCTTGAAGGGGAGGAGTTTCAGTGAGAGGAGCATCGCCACCGGTGTGATGGAAATGAGGAGCCTGAGGGGGAGAAGGAGGTAAAAGCGTCGCGGGGCGGCGAGGAGAGAATCCGGGCTAGGCGGGGGTGCGGTAGTAGCGGCAGCCGGGGGAGGGGCCGTTGGCGGTGCTTCGTTCGCGGTGTAAGTCTCGATTATCCTGCACAGGGCGCCGGATCTCTCGAAAGATGCCTTGGCGGCGACGGCGCCGTCGTAGTCCAGGTCGCGTTTTATCTGTATCCTGACCCCCGGCCGGAACATCGACTCCGCTTTCTCCACGGTGACACCGAAGAGCATGATGAGGTTCGCCTTCACCTCGCCCACGTCCTTCCCTTCGGCCACAAGCCCTTCGAAAACCAGCGCGTACTTTTTGCTCACCGTCGCCTCCTGGGCTTTGCTATCCCTCATTAGTCCGACATTGCTCTACATGATAATATCTATGGGCTTCTCTCCCGAAATATCGGTGAAGGAGATGCTGCCTTTCTTGGAGTCCCACGTCATTGGCGCGCCGGTGTACGGGTTTCCAAGTTCTCTCGAATGTGAGTCGAGGAACTGCTGCATCCGCTCTGGAGGAACATCTTCCAGGCGCGAAAGGACCTTCAACGTTGACAGTCTCCGGAGCCCTTCCAGATTGTGTCCCTTCTCGATATACTTGGGCATTCCCGCACTCTGTCCGATCATGGTGAGAATCTCGCCGGCTGGATTGTACAGAAAAGGAATGCCTATCCGGCGGATTCCTTTGTTGTCATCTTCACGTTTTTTCACTTCAAGTGCAAACTTCTGCGGATTCATTCCGGCAAGGCGGATGTAGTCCCGAGAGTCAGCATACATCCGGTTCCTGGTGGCATTTGCCTTGAAAAGGAGGGAGTCGAGGCCCCGTGAATTCTTCGCCTGCTGCCGGATTTCCAGCTCCATTCCCCTTTGGCCGTATCGCGCCTCTCCCCGGAGCGCTCCAGCCAGTGAAACCTCGCCATTGTCGAACGGCCTCAGAATATCCCGCACTATCTCCATTTCCTGCTTGTTCAGGGGACGATGTGCTCCCAACTCCGCGGCAAACCGCAGGTCGATATTCAGTGCGGAAAAAGAAATGAGCTTTGAGATGAGGGTGGTGGAGCTTCGGGCAATGAATCGCCAGAATTCCGCGTCTTCCCGAACCCCTGCCAGCGCCCCCGCGACATCACCCTGGCCGGCCCTGGCCGCCAGTTGCAGAAGCCTGGTTCTCTGGGCGCTCCGCAAGGGGGAGAACTTCGGGGACGGCGTAACATAGCCATAGTCAAGGGGTTCGGTGTAACGGGGGTAGGTGCGGAGCGACTCGTACCTGCTGAGCAACACTCTGTTGTTACGGAGGAGTGCGGCGATCTCGTCCGGATGCTCCGCAGCGAAAGTCAGCATCCCCCCGTCTTTCGTGCCGTAAAAAGAGGGCATTTTCCCCTGGAAGGAAAGCTCCGATTTGCTATCAACAACGGATTTGTAGAACTCTACAAAATTGTTGTCCGTCAGTGCCGCGCCCTGCAATTTCCGTATCATCTCTTCACCGCGGACGTAGGGAGTCACCCCTTCCGGCGAGGCGAACCCGAGAAAGACAATCCAGGCATTGCCCGGTTCCAAGATTTCGGGCAGCGGTCGCGCCATCTCCCGCGCCAATTCCGGGTCCGGCTTTTCATCGTATAGCGCCAGCCCGACGAAAAGCGACAGATAGAAGAGAATTATCGCGAACTTCATCCTTTTCAAAGTCAGCGCCGTCATTGCTTTTCCCGAGTTCATTGCAGTGTGAAAATGGACTTCAGGCTCTCGCCCGTGCCGTACCTGAAGAGAAGCGAGAGAAATCCGACGCCACCCGCGATCAGGACGAGGAACAGGGCCAGCGTAAGGACGATGCTCGCGGAGCCCCTTGCCCGCGTGAACTGGTGGGTGACGATGACATTCGCGCAGTAGTTCCTGAAAGCGCAGCAGAGGAGAAAGAGCGAGGGAATAGCTGCTAGAAATTCTGTCGCAGGCGAAGGCTCATTGAGCGTGAGGAGGATCAGGCTGTAGAGCAGCGCGGCGCACCCCGCCGGCAGGAATGACCATGCGAAGAGGCGATACAGTTCGTCAAGGGAAGCCGTGCCTCCCAGCCTTCTGCCAACCGTCCATTCGACCCGGGAATATAGCGAGGAAACGGTAAAGCCGGCGAGGGGGCCGAAAAGGATGGTCAGGAGTGCTACAAGCGAAGTGGTGAAAAGCGACAGCATTGGAAGAAAAATTGCTGCCACAGCGAACAGGCCGTTCACGGCATTAACGAAGACGGCAGCAATCTCCGCCCTCTCCGCAGCTACCTCGCGAACTACACGAGGGCGGAATATCAAGGAAGCAAACGGAACATTTTTCATTTCATATGCTCCCATGCAGAAAAGGCAGGTATTCCATGTTCCTTGTTCGCTGAGGTAAGGTCGCCACATCCGCTATATACTGTCAATGTGTAGACCTGACACCTCATGTTTCTTGATTGTTGAGGCTACTTCACTTGAGTGGACCCCTTAGTCAAGACAATAATGCATCGAGTTTAAGGTGGTGCCCGTCTGCTAACAGCTGGCCGGCGCTGCCCCGATTTTGAGCGTGATTTTACGCTCAACAAATTTATCCACGATTCTTGCGCCGCCACCGTTGGCCGT
>JAMPXD010000141.1 GCA_023701365.1 Geobacteraceae bacterium | reverse complement strand
GGGGGAGGAGTGTTTGTCTCCCTCCCCAGGAGGGGGAGGGATGGGGAGGGGGTTTTAGATGTTACATGGGACTAGACCTTCTTTGCGGCTTAGCGGTTCAGGCCCTTTGGGTCCTTTGCGCAAGACAGAAGCTGTTTTCCGGTCATTTCCCCCGCTCGAACCCTTCCCGAGCCGCCAGCAGGTCGAGATGAATCGTCGCCAGGTCCTCCGCCTCCAGGGGCACGTCGCCGTGCCCCTTGCGGGAGTCCCGCGTCTTCAGGTAGCGGCTGCACTTGCAGCAGACGTCCACCCGGGTCGGCCCCTCCCCCGCCTCGAAGTAGGAGAGGGAATCGGGCTCTTTGTTGCCGCAATAGGGGCAGGTGATCCGCGGAAAAGGCCAGGTGAAGGAGCAGGTGGAGCAGGCGAGCAACCGTTTCCCCTCGTCCCCCGCCAGTTCGGCCATCCCGGCCCGGGAGCCGCAGACGGGACAGTACCCCTCCTGCCACCCCTCGAACGACGCGGGCGCGAGCGTTGCGACGAAACTCTCCAGGGCGGTCCTGAGCCCGGTCTCCAGGACGAACTCCAAGAGGGGCGGGGAGACCCCGACGGCGGCGGCGGCCTCATCCAGCTCCTTGCGCTCCCGGTGGAGACAGGCGCCGAACAGCCAGGGAAGGTCGAACCTTCTCCCGGCGACCGCCTGCTGCATGGCGGCAAGCCCTTCCCCCCCCTCCCTGCCGACCTGGAGCAGCACGTCGATGACCCCCGCCAGGAAGCGGGCCGCCGCCTCATTGTCAATCCTCATGCACTCCCGGGTGAGGAGCGGGAAGCCGCCGCTGACCCGCTCCGCGTTATGGCCGGGCGGCGGCGCGAACGAGATGCCGGTCTCCCCCTCTTTCCCGTCGATGAACAGGTAGAGCTCCCGGAACAGGGAGAGGATCTCGGCGTATCCCGGGACGTCGCGCGAGACCCGGTCGAGAAAGGCTTTTTTTTCAATGGTTTTCGACATAGTTAAGTTCCCGTATCATATGTAGTTGAAAAGCGCAGGCATTCCGCATTCCGCATTCCGCATTCCGCACTCCGCATTCATCACTCCACTTCCCGGTACCACTTCGGATGGTGCTTCCGCGCCCAGATCCGCCGCACGTAGCCGTACAGCATCCCCTCCAGGGTCCCCGGATTGCCGATGGTCGCGAGATAGACGTGGATGACGGTGAACATCACCGCCAGGACGAAGGTGAGGCCATGGACGAGGAGTGACAGCTGGACGAGCCAGCGTGGGAAGGCCAGGGGCGCCCAGATGAAGATCCCGGTGAGTCCCAGCGCCAGGGTGGCAACGCCGATGAAGATGCCGAACATCTTCTGCCCCGGATTGAACTTGCCGCAGTTGAAGTGCGCCTCGTCCCGCGACAGATAGCCCCCCCGCCCGGCGAGCCACTCCCTGTCGTCCTCGTCGAAGGTGGTCACCTCCTTGCCGTGGCTGAAGAAGAGGAGGAGCGAGCTCGCGAAGAACAGGACCCCGGCGATCTTGTGGAACAGGATGGCGTTTGCGCCGCCGCCGAAGAAATCGAAGTAGCCGGTGAAGAGCCTTGAATAGAGCCCGAGCCCCGACAGGACCAGGGTGATGAAGGCGGCGGTCACGAACCAGTGGAGCACCCTCTCCCGGGTGCTGAACCTTTCGACATAGTTACTCATGGGTTGTCCCCCCCTTGGTCTCGTTCTCTTCCTCCAGCTTCTTGGGACCCACGGTCACGTAGTGGAAGAGCATGGCGCCGATGCTCCCCCAGAAGCCGAGGATGCCGAGCGGTTTGATGACATCCTTCCAGAGGAAGATCGACATCGGGATCGCCGGCTTCTCCGGCAGGCCGTATGCTTCCGGCTTCCCCTCCAGGGCATAGACCACGCCGAGCCCCATCAGGTCGTTCTCCCCGAACAGGGTCTTTTTCGCCGCCCTGGCCCTGGCGATCAGCTCGCTTCGGTTGCCGAACTGGATCGTCTGGGTCGGGCAGGCCTTGGCACAGGCCGGGGCCATCCCCCCCGCCACCCGGTCGGCGCAGAGGTTGCACTTGGACACCCTGTCGTCGGCCCCGTAGCGGGGGACGTTGAACGGGCAGGCGGAGACGCAGTACTTGCAGGAGATGCACTTGTCCCTGTTGTAGGCGACGATCCCCTCTTTGGTCCGGTACAGGGCACCGGGAGAGGGGCAGACCTTCATGCAGCCGGCATCGCCGCAGTGCATGCAGCGCTCGTTCATGAAGAGCCATTTCACCCCGCCGGCGTCGTCCGCCTGCTCGACGAACCTGATCCGGTTGAAGAGATTGGGGGTCAGGTCCCGGGGGTTCTCGAAGGTACCCTGGTTCTTGGTTGGGTCCGCCGCCAGCTTGTTCCACTGCTTGCAGGCCACCTGACAGGAGCGGCAGCCGATGCAGCGGGCGGTGTCGATCAGAAATCCTTTTCTCGCGTCAGCCATCTCCTATCACCCCTTTCTCTTGATTCCGACCATGAAGGCCTTGGTCTCCGGAATCATGGTATTGGCATCGCCGACAGTCGGCGTCAGCAGGTTCGCGGCATCCCCCACCCCCGGCGTGGACCAGCCGAAGCACCAGGGGAGGCCGATCTCGTGGACGGTCCGGTCGCCGACCCGGAACGGCTTCATCCGCGGGGTGACGACGGCGACCGCCTCGATCGCCCCCCGCACCGAGGCGACCTCGACCGTATCGCCGTTCTTGATCCCTTTCTCCTTGGCCAGCTCGACGCTCATCTCGCAGAACTGGCGCGGCTGCAGCTCCAAGAGCCAGGGGGTGTTGCGGGTCATCACCCCGGTCTGCCAGTGTTCGGTCACCCGGTAGGTGGTGCCGACGTAGGGGAAGCGGACGTCGCAGGTGGCATAGGCGTCCTCGGGGAGCCCGGCATCGGCGAAGATCTTCACCGCCGGATTGACCAGCTGCTTCGACATCAGGTTCTCCGGCACCGGGCATTCCAGCGGCTCATAATGCTCGGGGAACGGCCCGTCCTTGAGACCCGGGCCGAACAGGGCGCCGACCCCGTCGCTTCGCATGATGAACGGCTTCCGCCCCTCCTTGGCATTGCTCATCGGTGGCCAGGGGCCGTCCGGGACGTCCCCCTCCCACTTGCCCACCTTGCCGTCGGGGAGCACCGCCGTCGGGTTCCAGTAGACGACCGCCTTCTTCAGGTTGAACGGCTTGCCGTCCAGGTCCACCGAGGCCCGGTTGTAGATGATGCGCCGGTTGACCGGCCAGGCCCAGGACCATTCCGGGAAGAGCCCGAGGCCGGTCGGGTCCTTCTTCGCCCTTCTGGCCATCAGGTTCCCCTTCTCGTTGTAGCTCTGGCAGTAGATCCAGTTGCCGCAGGAGGTGCTGCCGTCGGCCTGGAGCTTGGCGAAACCGTCGGCCAGTTCCCCCTTCTTGCCGAGGAGCTTCTTCGGCGCCCAGGGAGGGGGCGCCGGCGGCGGCGTCTCGCCCGGCTTGAGCTTCGGCTTGTCCTCCACGTCCTCCAGGTAGGAGCCGTTGATCTCCCTGGCCACCGCGTGGATATCGACGCTCTTGCTGGTGCCGTCGGCCCGCTTGAAGCCATAGTTCCAGGTGAGGTTCACGAGCTGCTCCGGGAGCGCCCCCCCCTCTTTAGCGTAGAGGGCCTTGAGCTTGAAGAAGAGCTCGTTGATGATCTCGGCGTCCGGCTTCGAGGCCCCGAGCGGCTTCACCGCCGCGTAGCGCCACTGTGCCCAGCGCCCCGAGTTGGAGAGGCTCCCCTCCTTCTCGAAGGAGGCGGCGGCCGGCAGGAAGAAGACCTCGGTGGCGACCTTGGCCGGCTCCATCCCCGGCCCTTTCCAGAAGGAGGCGGTCTCGTTGTCGAACAGGTTCACCGTCACCATCCAGTCGAGCTTGGCCAGGGCCTTGCGCACCTTGTTGGAGTTGGCGCCGGAACAGGCCGGGTTCTGCCCCCAGGCGAGGAACCCCTTGAACTTCCCCCGGATCATGTTGTCGAAGATCATCAGCCAGGAGCAGTTCATCCCCGGGTCGAGCTTGGGGAGCCAGGGGTAGCCGAAATCGTTCTCCCTGGTCGCCTTCGCCCCGTAGATCGCCTTCAGGTAGCTGGCGATGTACTTGGGGCGGTTGCCCCACCAGTTGGCGCTGGCCGGGTCCTTCGTCTTCGGGGTATGCTTCTCGTTGTAGGCCGCCAGGCTCCCGAGATCCGCGGACGGCACCGGCAGATAGCCCGGGAGGATATGGAACAGCAGGCCGTGATCGGTGGAGCCCTGGACGTTCGACTCGCCGCGCAGGGCGTTGATCCCCCCGCCCGCGACCCCCATGTTGCCGAGGAGCAGCTGGATGATGGACATGGCGCGGATGTTCTGGGTCCCGACCGTGTGCTGGGTCCAGCCCATGGCGTACAGCGAGGTGCCGGCCCGGTCCGGTCTGCCGGTGGAGGCGTAGAGCTGGTAGACCTCGACCAGCTTCTCCTGCGGGGTGCCGGTGATCCTGGAGACCAGCTCCGGGGTGTAGCGTGAGTAGTGCTTCTTCAGGAGCTGGAAGACGCAGGCGGGGTGCTGCAGGGTCGGGTCCTTCAAGACCTTGTCATCGGCGTCCTTCTGGAACTCCCACGCCTTCGGGTTGTAGCTCCGCTTCTTCGGGTCGTAGCCGGAGAAGAGCCCGTTCAGCTCCCCCGGCATCCGGAACTCGCCGTTCACCAGGTAGGCGGCATTGGTGTAGTTCTTCACATAGTCATCGAAGTACAGCTTGTTCCGGAGGATGTGGTTGATCATCCCCCCCAGGAAGGCGATGTCGGTGCCGGAGCGCAGGGGGGCGTAGAGGTCCGCCTTGGCCGCGCTCCGGGTGAAGCGGGGGTCGACGCAGATTATTTTCGCGCCCGCGTCCTTCGCCTTCATGATCCAGCGGAAGGAGACCGGGTGGTTCTCCGCCGGGTTCGCCCCCATGATCAGGATCACGTCGGCATTCTTGAAATCGATCCAGTGGTTCGTCATTGCACCGCGTCCGAACGACTCTGCCAGAGCCGCAACAGTGGCGCTGTGTCAAATGCGCGCCTGATGTTCGATGTACACCAGGCCCAACCCCCTCAGGAATTTCTGGTACAGGTAGCACTCCTCGTTGTCGAGCGCCGCGCTCCCCACCGAGGCAATCCCCATGGTGCGGTTGACCTGGGCCTCGATCTCCTTCTCCACCTCGACGCTGCCCGCCTTCTCCTTCACCTTGATCCTGCTGGTGGCGAGGAAGCTCGCGTCCCTGGTCTTCTTCACCCTCTTGGCAATCTCGTCGAGCGCCCAGTCCCAGCTGACCTCCTGCCACTTGTCGGCGCCGGCGGCCCGGTACATCGGCCTGGTCACCCGGGCCGGGTTGTCCCGCAGCTGGTAGACCGAAGCGCCCTTCGGGCAGAGGGAACCCTCGTTGATCGGATGATCGGGGTCCCCCTCGATGTTGATGAGGCTGCCGTTCAGGGTATGGGCGATCATCCCGCACCCCACCGAGCAGTAGGGGCAGATGGTGGTCGTCTCCCTGGCGTAGCGGATCGCCAGCTCCTCGGCCCGCGCCTCGACCGGCGCCAGGTTGAACCCGAGAGTGGTCGCCGCCGCCCCTGCCCCGGAGATCTTGAAAAAGTCTCTCCTTGAAATACCCATGCTGTGACACCTCCGTTTGTTTGTGGATCGTCTGTAGGATAAAAAACAATGTTTCAAATTTAAGTTTAATTTTTCTTTTAATTTCGCTATTATCGAGGCGCAATCATGACTAAGCAATATGAATACCATTATTTTATAACGCCGGTTTATTATATAAGGTGCTGATTTCAGGACTTTTCGGTATCCTGCGGGCTGAAGGCGGGGAAGATTGGCGGCCAAGGTTCGGGTACTTTCTTCCGCCGACCGGATACTTTTGACCCGGCTGAGTAAATGGGCATCGAATTCAAAAACAGGGGAGCTTCCTGCACAATGTCGTAGGAGCGCCGCCTCGGCGCGATAGATCATAAGATCAATGCACCGGATATCGCGGCGAGGGCGCCGCTCCTACAGTTTATTCAAGAATCCGGAAAGGGAGAACGAGTTGCTCGAAGGAAAGATATTCATCTGCGACGACGAAGAAGGGATGCGGCGCTACCTGAAGAAGCTGCTCCAGTCGCAAGGCCTCTCGGTAGAAACCTTTGCCGACGGGAAGGCCCTGCTGCGCCGGCTGGAGGCCGAGGAGAACGGCGGGCCCGACCTGCTGCTGCAGGACATCAGAATGCCGGACATGGACGGCATCGAGGTGCTGCAAAGAGTCGGCAGGCTCCGTCCGGCCCTGCCGGTGGTGGTGATGACCGCTTACGGCACCATCGATTCGGCAGTCGAGGCGATGAAGCTCGGCGCATACGACTTCGTCACCAAGCCCTTTCCCAAGGAAAAGATCCTGGGGGTGCTGGAGAAGGCGCTGGAAAGGGAGCTGCTGCGCAATGAAAACCGCGGCCTCAAGGAGGAGCTGCACCGGCAGGCGGCGCCCGGGGAAATAGTCTTTGCCAGCGCCAAGTTCCGCGAGGTGTATGAGCTCACCCTCCAGGTGGCGGATAGTGAAGCGAACATCATCATCCAGGGAGAATCGGGGACCGGCAAGGAACTGATCGCCAGGGCGATCCATTACAACAGCCCGCGCCGGGGGCGGCGTTTCCTCTCCATCAATTGCGCCGCCCTGTCCGACACCCTGCTGGAGAGCCAGCTGTTCGGCCATGTCCGCGGCGCCTTCACCGGCGCCGTCACCGCCCAGAAGGGGCTCCTGGAAGAGGCGCACGGCGGCACCCTGTTCCTGGACGAGATCGGCGACATCAGCCCGGCCCTCCAGGTCAAGCTGCTGCGCGTCATCCAGGAGCGCGATTTCCTCCCGGTCGGCGCCACCAGGCCGAAATCCGTTGACACCCGCTTCGTCACCGCCACCAACAAGCAGCTGGAAAAGGAGGTAAAGAAGGGGCGGTTCCGCGAAGACCTCTACTACCGGCTGCATGTCATCAACATCAACCTGCCGCCGCTGCGGGAACGGAAGGAGGATATCGAGCCGCTCGCCTGGTTCCTCCTCGGAAAATATGCCCGGCGCACCAGGAAGCAGGTCACCGGCATCACCGCCGGCGCCCTGCGGCTCCTTGGCGAATACAACTGGCCGGGCAACGTCAGGGAGCTGGAAAACATCATCGAGCGCGCCGTGATCCTGGCGAAGGGGAACGAGGTCAGCGAAGCGCTCCTCCCCATCGGCAGGGGAGAAATCGCTCCCCCGGCGCCGCCGGAGAAAGAGCCGACCTCCCTCGAAGGCGTCGAACGGTCCCACATCGGTAAAATCCTGGAAAAGACCGGTTACCACAAGACCCGCTCCGCCGAGCTCCTCGGCATCACCCGCAAGACCCTCAACAGGAAGATCGCCGAGTACGCCCTGCCACTCCCCGAAGGGGTCCCGGAAAACGACTGATACCGGTATCTGAGAAGCATCAATCTTCCGCAACTTCACAAACTCCCTCCCCTTCAAGGGGAGGGCCAGGGTGGGGATGGGTTCTATCGCTCCTCGAGCACCCCATCCCCCTCCTGACCTCCCCCTTGAAGGGGGAGGAAAACAGATAGCGGAAGATTGGCGCTAATCGGCTGCCGGTATGATCGAGAAAGCCATGCCACCAAAGCGCTTCTCCATTCGAGCCAAGCTGACGATCGGGGCGTTATTGCCGCTGGTTGTCGCCATACTGGTCTGCTCGCTGATCGGCATCTATATCATCAATTCCAGCATCATCCGCCAGGCCCAGGAAAAGGTCAGAATCGACCTCAACTCCGCCCGCGAGGTGTACAGCAACGAGCTGGTACACATCCGCGACGTGGTCAGGTTTACGGCAAACACCCCCCTTGCGGCGCAGGCGGTTTCCAGCGGTGACCGCCGGGTCATCAAGCCGATCCTCTCCGCCCTCCGGGTGAACGAACAGCTGGATATCATGACGGCTGTGGACAGGGACGGGCGTGTCCTGTTCCGGGCGAGGAATCCCGGGGTGTTCGGCGACGACCTGGCCGCGGACCAGCTCGTGGCGAGGGCGCTCAGGGGGGAAGTAACCGCGGGAACGGAGCTGTTCCCCCGGGAGGCGCTGGAAAAGGAGGGTGCCGAGCTGGCCGGCCAGGCGACCATCAGGGTGGTGCCGACAGCGCGGGCGCGACCCTCCGCCAAGCAGGTGGAGCGCTCCGGCATGCTGCTGGTCGCCGCTTCCCCCGTCAGGAATGGGGCGGGGAGGATAGTCGGCGCCCTCTACGGCGGCGTCCTGCTGAATGGCAACAATGCGGTGGTGGACAGGATCAAGAGGATAGTCTACGAAGGGGTGAAGTTCCGGGGGGAAGATGTGGGGACTGCCACGATTTTCCTGGATGACCTCCGCATCACCACCAACGTCCAGACCATGGAGGGGGAGAGGGCGATCGGCACCAGGCTCTCCGAGGAGGTCTACAACCGCGTCATCGTCAAGAAGGAGAAGTGGGTGGACCGGGCCTTCGTCGTCAAGGACTGGTATTTTTCGGCGTACGAGCCGATCCTCGACCTGAACGGCGCGGTCATCGGCTCCCTCTACGTGGGGATGCTGGAAAAGCCGTACTCGGCGATCAAGAACAAGGTGACCCTGATTTTCGGCGGCGTGCTCCTGCTCGGCTCTCTGATCGGGCTTGTAGTCTCCGGTTTTATCGGCTCACGGCTGGCGCAGCCGATCCGTGAGCTGCAGAATCTCGTCAAGCGGTTCTCCGCGGGCGAGCGCGAGTTGCAGATCGCCGTTACGACCGGCGACGAGATCGGCGACCTGGCCGGTGAATTCAACGACATGACCGGCAAGCTGATCCAGCGGGAAGAGGAGATCAGGGAGCTGAACGGCGATCTGGAGCGGAAGGTCCTGGAGCGGACCGCGGAGCTTGCAGAGAAGAACCTCCTCCTGACAAAGGCCAAGGAAGAGCTGGTACGGGTGGAAAAACTCGCCGCCATCGGCGAGCTGGCCGCCGGCGTGGCCCATGAGATCAACAACCCCATGGCAATCATCCGCGGCAATGCAGAGCTGTTGCAGATGGCCATCCCGCCGACGGACCCGAGCCGCGAGGAGGTGGATACCATCGCCCAGCAGGTGGGGCGGGTGGAGAAGATCGTCGCCAATCTCCTCAGGTTCGCGCGCCGGGAGCGCAAACATCTGGGGAAGACCGCCGTTGACCGGATGCTGGACGAGATCCTGAACCAGGTGGGACACCAGGTGCCGCTGGCAGGGATCGCGCTCCGGAAGGAATTCGCGGCGGAGCTGCCCGATATCGAGGGGGACCCCGACCAGTTGCGCCAGGTGTTCACCAACCTCATCCTGAACGCCGTTCATGCCATGCCGGACGGCGGCGCGCTGCGCGTCTCGACACGCCTTGCTCAAGGTTCGAGGTTCAAGGTTCAAGGTTTCAATTCAAAACTCAAAATTCAAAACTCAAAACCCGAAGGAGATTTCTGTGAAATCTCCTTCGCAGACACCGGCGTCGGCATCGCCCCGGAAAACCTGGAACAGATATTCAACCCGTTTTTCACCACCAGGGCGAGCGGTACCGGGCTGGGGCTGTCGGTTTCCTACGGGATCGTGAAGAATCACGGCGGAAAGATCGAAGTAACGAGCGAGTGCGGCCAAGGGAGCCTGTTCCGGGTCATCCTCCCCATGACCCAGACGCGGGGGAAGACACAGCAGCATTACCCCACATCCCCGTAATCGCCTCTCCCCGTTCCGCCCCCCGCAGCCGGTAATACTCGGCGGGGGTGTTGACGTTGCGGAAGGAGTCGAAGCGGGGGTCGAGGAGCGCGACCTCCGCCGCCGGGACCCTGTTCACCTCCACCCGGTCGTAAAAGGAGACGATCCGCCTCTTCCCTTCCCGCAACGCCTCCTCCATGAACGGCAGACAGCGCTTGCCGTAGAAGGCGTGGAGCGGCTCCGGCCCGCCGCCGCTTTCCGGGACGACCGCATCCCCCCCTCCCCCGGCGGCAAAAAGCCGCCTGATCAGCTCGCCGTCCAGGTAGGGCATGTCGCACGCCACCGCAAAGATCCACGGGCCGGCGCTCTCCCGCAGCCCCGCATGAAGCCCCGCCAGCGCCCCCATCCCGGGGAAGAGGTCGGGGACCTTGCGGCAGGGGAGGAAGCGGTACTGCTCCGGGGTGTTGGTGACCACCAGCACCTCGGCGAAGAGCCGGTCCAGCAGGCGGTAGATCGCCTCGATGAACCGTCCCCCCCGGTAGGGGAGGAGCGCCTTGTTGCTCCCCATCCGGGATGAGGCGCCACCGGCGAGGATGATGCCGGTGACGCCGGGAATTTTTCCCCGTGCCGCGGCGGTAAATTCCCCTGTCGGGGCGCAGCATGCTGCGCCCTGCACTTCCTCGGGCGCAGCATGCTGCG
>JAMPXD010000140.1 GCA_023701365.1 Geobacteraceae bacterium | reverse complement strand
TAGGGAACCTGGCCGAGCTGGAAAAGGGGCTCGCTTCCCTCTCCCTGGCCGATCTGGCAGCGGCTGCCGGGGTTACCGAGGCGGAGCTGCGGGAGGCGGCCGCTCTGATCGGCGCGAAAAAAGGGCTTGCCATCATCTTCGGCGCGGACCTGATGCGTTGCGCGGATGTGGCAGCGACCGTCCAGGCACTCGCCAACCTGGCGCTCCTGACCGGCTGTCTCGGGGGCGACAGCGGCGGGCTGTTCCCGGTGGATGAGAAGAACAATGTCCAGGGACTGCTGGACATGGGGGTCGTCCACGACGCCCTCCCCGGCTACCAGGCGACCGCGGTCAAGGGGAAGGATCTCTGGCAGATCGTCGAGGGAATCGAGCAGGGGACCATCAAGGCTCTCTACCTGCTCGGCTGCGACCCGACCACCTTCCCGAACGGCGGCCGGATCAGCAGGGCACTGGAGAAGCTGGAACTGCTCCTGGTGCAGGAGATCTTCCCGAGCGGGGCGGCTAGGCTCGCCGACGTGGTCTTCCCTGCCGCCGCGGCGGCCGAGAAGAGCGGCACCTTTACCACCATCGACAACCGGGTCCAGGAGCTTGGCAAAGCGACCAACCCGCCGGGTAGCGCCCGGGAGGACTGGGCGATCCTCGCAGAGCTCTGGAGCCGCTTGACCGACAGCGAACCAGTCAGCTCCGTCGCCGAGGTGACCAAGGAGATCGCGGGGCTCGTACCTCTCTATGCCGGCGGGAAAAAAGCGCCGTATACCCTGAGGAGCGACTACGCCTTTGCGCCGGCCGCCGCCCCCGCTACGGCCGCGGAGGGGGTCCGACTCCTCGCCGGGCCGATTCTGTTCCACAGCGGCACCACCACCAGCCGGTCGGCCAACAACCTGACGGTCGCCCCCGCCGGCTACCTGGAGATCTCTCGCGATGACGCGGGGCGACTCGGGATCGCCGACGGCGCCGCGGTGAAGGTCACCTCCGCCGCCGGGAGCGTCACCGGCCCAGCCAAGGTGAGCGGCCGACTCCAGCCCGGACTGCTCTTTGCCCCGTACCATTTCTGTGACCTGAACGTGAACGCGCTGCTCGATGGGAGCGCCAACCTGGTGGGCGTGAAGGTGGAGAAGGGGTAAAGGCATTATTCTGCCAAATGGCAAAGCCCCGGCTGATGCAGCTGGGGCTTTTTTCGTACCAGGTCTTTGAAGTTCGGGTGAATCGAAACCTGCGCGCGCCCCCTTCCCCCCAGCAAAGTCAGCAAGCGCGAAAGTTGAGTCACTCTCCTTTTGGCTGTGTCGACTCTGCATCATCAGGACGTTGTCCACCAACCACTGCGCCTGTCGCTATGTCCTCAATCCAGAATTGCACTTTTCTGCCACTAAACCCTAACTTGGATTTCGCTTTTATTTGATATTCATGGCCAGCTTCCGCCGTGAATTCTACCGAGCCAGTTGCTGTCACAAATCCCATGCCAGCTGTCCAATAATAATCCACCGTTACAACATGACGACCCGGCAAAACAACTACCTTGTTTTTCATCAAGTACGTAGGATTTCCATCTATAAGCATCGGCTTGACATGGTAAGCAAGCCACTCAGTACCTTTAATTATTGCCACTTGCGTTTGTGGAAGTTCAGCCCCCTCATAAGCTCTCATGGTTCCACATGCACTCATAGAAACAAGAAGTAACGCCATGCATATGGAGCAAGCGTATTTCCGCAATGGATGCGCAGCGTTTTTAGTAGTCATTGCCATGTCCTTCCGTTTACTTCTCCGCTCCATCATGTCCTCTCGTCCGCCGGCCATCTCCTCAGCATGACCGTCCTCCTTTCCTCCTGGCAGCTCGCAATGTCTGTTCGCGAACAATCTCTATGATAAATGTAGCGCATCGCCGGGGATAGTCAAACACCTTCAGGGTTGCCGGAAAAGGCCGCTGCCGGCCTCACCATGGATGTTTGCGCAGGTCGAGCGCCGCTGTTTTTTCTTTTTTGCGGGGTATACTTTTAGATAGTCTTTGCCTAAGTCGTGCGCCGCCCCTTTGACGGGAGGGAGGCGGAAACGCAGGAGATCGGATGCTCGCAAGGTCTGCCTTTGTTCTGGCTATTTTCTTCATGCTCCTTTGCCATGCCCTGTCCGTTGGCGCCGCTGACGCGGACGGGGCGAGGCGGATCGCCACCCTCCTACCTAAAGATGCCAGGTGGGCACTGGTCGTCACGGACCTCCACGGTGGCGGTGAGACCGCCCTCGGCAATGCCCTCGATGAGCCGCTCGTCCCCGGTTCGGTTGCCAAGCTGTTTGTCACCGGGGCGGTGCTCGACCGGGTGGCACGGGGAGAGCGGCCGGAGGCGTTTCTCCCAACCGGCTGGGCGGGAAAGCGGAAAATGGGGGGGAGGGAGATTCGGGGGGGAGAGCGGCTCCAGCGGCTCCTGCGCGACATGAACGTGCACAGCCGCAACCGGACGGCCGAGGCGCTCTTTCTCCGCCTCGGCGAGCGCCGTTTCGGCGGGCCGCCGAGCCGGGAGAAGGGGAGGGAGGCGTTGCTGGAGTTTCTCTCCGGGCTCGGCCTTGACACCAGTGAAGTGGCACTGGTCGACGGCTCGGGGCTCGCCAGGGAGAACCTGCTCCCCCCGAGGTTCGTGGCCCGCTATCTCGCCGCAATCGCCAGAAAGCCATGGTTCGAAAGGTTCCGGGCGACCCTCCCCAGGGCCGGACTGGAGGGGACCGTCAAGGATATCGGCCATGCCGACTGGCGGTTCCGGGTCAAGAGCGGCAGGCTCGACAACGCTTTCGCCCTGGCCGGCTACGGCGTCGCCCCGGCGGGGCGGGAAGTCGCCTTCGCCTTCATCGTCAACGTGCCGGCCGGCAGGAGAATCACCGACCGGCGCCACAGCAGGGGGACGGTGGTGCGGATGATCGGCCGGGGGGTTTTCCGGTGAGGCAGGGGGGGCCGCCTTGACATCCGGGCCGGTGCGGTTAGAGTTGAGTCAGGGACGAATACGGAGATGGGGGTGGAATCATGGCGGACCTGATCAAGAAAATCATCTGGGTGCTCCTCGCCTTTGCGGCGTTGCTGTTCTTCGCCTGGCCGGTGGCCCTTCTTACCCCTGATCGTCTGGATCTATTACACGGCGAGCGGCAAGCTCTCCCGGCTTGACGAGCGCCTGGGTTACTGGGAGAAGTATGAGCAGGTTTCCCGGATGTAGCACCGCCGCCCCTGCCGGCGGTCACATCTGCTCCACCCGGTACCCCTTCCGCTTCAGGAGCTCCACGATCCCCTCCTTGCCTACCAGGTGGGCGGCCCCGACCACTACGAAGGTGCTCCCCTCCGCCTGGAGGAGTTGCTCGATCCTGCCGGCCATCGTCCTGTTCCTCTGGTAGTAGAGTTTCTCATAGATCGGCCGGATCTCCGGGAAGTCGCTGAGGGGCTTGCCGACGATCTTTTCCATCTCCTGCGTGTCGCCCGTGCGCCACGCCCGCATCAGCTCGTCCATACCCTCCCGCGCTTGCGCCAGGTCCTTGATGGTGTAGAGCAGGAACAGCTCCTGTTCCCGGTCGCCGAAGCTGTTCAGGAGATTGATCTGGTAGTCGAACGATTCCAGTTCGATGATCTTCTTCTCTCCCCGGGCCTTGCCGGCGAAATAGAGGTCGAAGCCGTGCTCCGGGCTGTAGCCGAGTTGCTGCAGTTCAAGGACGCCGATGGTCATGGCGAGAAACCAGGGTTTGGCCCTGGCGAACGGCTCGATGGGAATGCCGAGCCGTTCCAGCTCGCGGACGGCCAGGTCGTACGTCTCCTTGGACAGGTGCTGCCGGAGGGTGTCGTTCCCCGGGTAGATGGCGGAGAGGACCAGCCGCTGCTGGGTCTCCGCCGCCAGCGCCCTGCCGGGGTCCGCTTCCAGGGCCAGGGTCTCCGCCTTGGCGAAGCTCTCCTCGATGCTTCGGGAGAGCGGGTAGCTGTCGCTTCTCGCCAGGTGCACCGAGCCGAACAGATAGACGATGCCGGCCTTGGCCTGTACCTTCCAGAGAAAGCTCTTTTCGCCTGCTCCGGCGTTTTCCGCTGCCCGGCCCCACGACGCGAGGAGGAGCAGGGTGACAGCGCAGGCCAGTATTCCCCCCAGAAATTTCCCCACCATACCATCTCCCTGTGACCCGTTTCCTTGACCCGTTTTCCGGCTTTCGACAAGTATAGCAGAACTGCCGGAAAATATATTCCCTGTTGACGCGGACCCCCCTTCCGGTCTTTAATACCCCCATGGTTAATGATGCGTCACATGCGGCCCTGGTCCGGAGGCGGGCTATCTTCTGGATGGTGCTGACCACGCTCCTCTGGGGGGGGAGTTTCGTCTTCAACAAGATCGGCTTCCGGGAGATCCCGCCGGTCAACTTCCTGTTCCTCCGCTTCTCCCTGGCGACCCTCCTGATGGGGCTCATCTCCATCAGGAGGCTTGCCGGCCTGAACCGGCAGATCGTCAGGAAGGGGACCCTCGTCGGCCTCGCTCTGGGCGCGGCCAACCTCTCGTTCGTCCTCGGCGTTTCCGGCACCACGGTCTCCCGGGCCGGCTTCCTGAACAACCTGTTCGTCCTGATCATCCCGCTGATCTGCTACCTGGTCTGGCGGGAGCGGGTGAGCCGCGCCACCTCGGCGGGGATACTGCTGGCCGTGGCCGGCCTCTGGAGCCTGGCCCGCGGCGGGGCGGCGGGCTTCAACCGCGGCGACCTCCTCTCCACGGTCTGCGCCCTGTTCATCGCCCTCCACATCATTGCGGTCGCCAAGCTCCTCAAGGACGAGGACGTCTACCTGGTGACCCTGGTGCAGTTCGCTGTCGTTGCCTTGGCGGGTGCCCTCCTGTCGTTGCTGTTCGCACCCCCCCTTGCCCCCTTCGGGGCGGTTTCGGCGGCGGCGCTCCTCTACTGCGCGGTCTTCCCGACGGTGATCTGCTTCACCCTCCAGAATACCTGGCAGCGCTACACCACGCCGGCCCAGGCGGGGCTCATCTACACCCTCGACCCGATCTGGAGCATGCTCGGCGGCTTCCTCTTTCTCGGGGAACGCCTCACCGGCGCGGAGTGGGCTGGCTGCGCCCTGATCTTCGCCGGGGTCGCCGCGCCGCTCCTGGTGAGGCGGATGGCGGAGCGGGGGCGGATCTCCCCGGAGCTTGAGGAAGCCAGGCGGTAGGGGCGGACGTGGTCCGGCCTGACCGAAGGGGAAGCTTGCTGGTGTTCAGGCAAATGTGGGGGGGTGCTGCGGAGGGGAGGGACTATCTCAGCCCGAGCTTCTTCAGGACTTTTCCGAGGAGCTTGTTTGCGGGGTTATTCCGCTTCAGAAAAGGGATGGGGGGGGATTTCCGGCGGCCGATGGCGTTGAGCTCGTTCACGATCTGGCTGTTTCTGCCGCAGCGCAGGCCTAGCTCAAAGGCCCTCATGGCCGCTCGTTTATGTCCCGACAGGAGGTAGATCCTGCCGAGGTTGAGGTAGATCTCGGAATTCTTCGGTTCTTCCTTGATCGCTTCCATGCAGAGAACGGCTGCTTCGTGGTGTGCACCCTCCAACTTTGCCCGGCAATAGGCGAGGTAGGAGCGGGCGAGCGGGGTTTTCTCCTGTTCCACCGCCTTCTCGAACCAGTCCAGGGCGTCCGCCATCCTGTCCGTGCTGAGCGCCCTGAGCCCCTCCGCAAAGGGGTTTTCCACGATAAAATCCGGCATCTGCTCTCGATCCTCCGCTGCACAGTGTAGTAAAAGAATACTCAAAATGCAAGCGCTAGCGCTGACCCACTCGGAAGGGATACTCCCCCCCTCCGGCACCTGCGGGCGACAGCGATTTTTCCTGTTGACGGGGCGGGGCATACCGGCTTTAATGCTTAGGCGGACCCCCGTCCCCTTCAGCGTGGGGACGGAAACCGGCCGGGAGCGACATGACCTTATTTTCAGTCAGCGCAGAGAAGAACCGCTGGCTCCGGGAGCGGATGGCCCTCCTGGGGATCCGGGAGGAGGACATGGTGGAGAAGTTCGTCCGCTCCTCCGGGAAGGGGGGGCAGCATGTGAACAAGACCTCCACCTGCGTCTGGCTGAAGCACATTCCCACCGGGATCGAGGTGAAGTGCATGGGGGAGCGGAGCCAGTCACTGAACCGCTTCCTCGCCCGGCGCGAGCTGGCGGAGCGGATCGAGGCCCTCGCCGGCCAGCCCACCCGACGCGACCTGGAGGCGGACAAAATCAGGAAGCGGAAGGCAAAGCGGAAGAGCCGCGCGGTGGGGAAATATGAGAAAAACGACAAAGAAAATTAATCAGACACCGGGCAAGCTGCGTCGGATCAGACAGATCAGGCAGATCGGTCCGATCAGACTGATCAGACGCAGCTTGCCTTGGTGTCTTGGTGGTGAAAAATAGAAGTTAAAGGTTTTTCAATGATAAAGGCTGAAACCCTCCAAAGTCTGGAATTCGACAAGATCCTCCACGCCATCGCCGGCTACGCCAACAGCGACGCGACCGAGGATGCCGTCATGGCGGTCCGCCCGCTCGCCGAGCGGGGGGAGATCGAGCTGCGCTTCGGGCAGGTGGAGGAGATCCGGCGGCTCGGCCAGCTGGGGGTGCCGCTTTCCCTCTCCCCGTTCAGGGACATCACGCCGCTGCTGGAGGCGGCGCGTCCGGAAGGGGCGGTCGTAGCCCCCCGCGACCTGGTGCTGATCGTGCCGGCGCTACGGGTCATGGCGGCCATCAACCGGCAGCTCGCCTACCGGGACGACATCCCGCTGCTCAGGGAGCTGGCGGGGGAGGTCAGCGGCTTTCCCGACCTCCTCGATCCGCTGGAGGCGGCCCTGGACGAGGAGGGAAACATCCTCGACAGCGCCTCCAGGCTTCTCCTGGAGCTGCGCACCAGGAAGAGGGGGCTCACCGCCCGGATCCGCAAGAGGCTGGAGGAGATCGTCCGGGAGAAGAGGACCGCCATCTTCCTCCAGGACGACTTCATCACCCAGCGGGCCGGGCGGTGGGTGATCCCGGTCCGGATGGACTCCAAGGGAATGGTGGCCGGGGTGGTGCACGACGTCTCCAACTCGGGCGAGACCGCCTTCATGGAGCCGCTGGAGATCATCGGCCTCGCCAACGAGCTGGAAAACCTGACGGCCGATGAGAAGGCGGAGCAGATCCGGATCCTGCGGGAACTCTGCGGCTGGATCAGGGAGGATGCCGACCGGATCGAGGCCCAGTTCCACGCCATCGTCCAGCTCGACCTGCTGCACAGCATCGCCCGCTTCGCCGACCTCGTGGAGGCCGAGCGTCCCGAGATCAATCAGAGCGGGGAGCTCCGACTAAGGGAGGCGCGTCACCCGCTCCTCCTCCTGCTCCGGCGGGAGCGGGGGGGGCGGAGAGTGGAGCCGCTCGACCTCGCCTTGGGGGGACCCGTTGCCGATGCGGATTTTTTCGCAGGCCAAGGCGGCAAGGAGGAGGCGACGGAGGCGTACCGCGAGGTACGTCGAGGAGCCGACGACGCGGCCAACGCCGGGATGCGGAAAAAGCCGCTTCGGCAGAATCGGATCATGGTGATCACCGGCCCCAACGCCGGCGGCAAGACCATCGCCCTCAAGACCACCGGCCTCCTCCTCCTCATGGCCCTTTCGGGGATAGCGGTGCCGGCGGCCGCCACCTCCACCTTCCCCCTGGTCGGCGAGCTCCTGGTGGACATCGGCGACGATCAGTCGATCGAGGCGAGCCTCTCCACCTTTTCCGCCCATGTCTCCAACATCGCCGCCATCCTCGGGCGGGCCGACGCGCGGACCCTTGTCCTCATGGACGAGCTGGGGACCGGCACCGAGCCGGGGCAGGGGGCCGCCATCGCCTGCGCGGTCCTCCACGAGCTCCAGGAGCAGGGGGCGCTGGTCCTTGCCACCACCCACCTGACCGACATCATCGGCTTCGTCCACAAGACCCCCGGCATGGTGAACGCCGCCATGGAGTTCGACCGGGCCACCCTCACCCCCCTCTACCGCCTGAAGAGCGGCGAGCCGGGGCAGTCCCACGCCATCGAGATCGCCCTGCGCTACGGGCTTCCGGAGCGGGTCATCGCGTTTGCCCGGGGGATGGTGAGCCGCCTGGAGACCGACTTCCACGAGCTCCTCGCCGAGTTGAAGGAGGAGCGGCAGAAGCATGAGGAGGCGCTGGTAGACTTGGAGCGGCGCTCCCGCGAGCTGGCGGAGCGGGAGCGGCTGGCGGCGGAGCGGCTCGCCGAGGCGGAGCTGCGGAAGCGGGAGGCCCAGGAGAAGGGGTGGCAGGAGGCGAAGGAGATCATCCAGGGGGCGCGCCGGGAGGTGAACGCCATCCTCGACGAGGCGCGCCGGGAGAAGGGGCGGGCCGCCAGGGACCGGCTGGAGCAGGCGGAGCGGGAAGCGGAGGAGCGGCTGCGCGCGCTCCATCCGGAGAAGCACCTCTCCCTGAGCGAAATCGCCGAGGGGGACATGGTCTTCGTCCGGCCGATCGGCTACGACGCCACGGTGACCGCCGTGGACCGCAAACACGGCCGGCTCCGGGTGCGGGCCGGCCTCATGGAGATGGAGGTGTTCCTCTCCGACGTGGCGCCCCGGACGGGGAAGGCGCCGCAGCCGAAAAAGGCGCCGGTCCGCAAGGCGGAGGAGGCGGCCGCGGACCGGCTCAACCTGCTGGGCTACCGGGTCGATGACGCCCTCCCCGAGCTGGAGCGCTTCCTCAACCGCGCCTCCCTCGACGGCCTGGGGGAGCTGAGGGTGATCCACGGCAAGGGGACCGGCGCACTGATGCGCGCGGTGCGCGAGTTCCTCGACGGCCACCCGCTGGTGCGGGAGCTGCGCAAGGGTGAGCCGTTCGAGGGGGGGGACGGGGTGACGGTGGTGACCCTGAGGTGAGCGCCATGCGCATCTCCCTCATCGCCGCCATGGCGGAAAACCGGGTGATCGGCCGCAACGGGGCGATCCCGTGGGACCTGCCGGCAGACCGGCGCCGCTTCCGGGGGCTCACCTGGGGACACCCGGTCATCATGGGGCGGCGGACCTTCGAGTCGATCGGCCACCCACTGGCGGGACGGCGCAACATCGTCCTCACCAGGCAGCCGGGGTACCGGGTCGAGGGGTGCGTCGTGGTCCACGACCTCCGGAGCGCCCTGGAGGCTGCGGCAGAGGCGGACGAGATCTTCGTCATCGGCGGCGGCGAGCTCTACCGGGAGGCGCTCCCCCTTGCGGAGCGGATCTATTTGACCATAGTCCATGTGACTGCTGCGGGGGACGTCCTCTTTCCGGAGCTCCCCGCCGGGGAGTTCGTGGAGAAGGAGAGGCGGGAGGTGCGGGATGCCATCTCCTGCGACTTCGTCATCTATGAGCGGAGGGCACTTTAGGCCCGCCGTTAGGGCACCCTTTACCAAAGGGGGGGACCAGAACCGATCTTTTTTATCCTAATAACGGCATTTGGACACGGATTAACACGGAAAAGGCGGATTAACACCGATAAATCAAAGACATACCCTGTTCTAATTCCACAACCTTTTGGCTTAATGGCCACAAAGGTTTAAATCCGTGAAAATCCGTACAAATCAGATTTTATCCGTGTTCAAATGCTTTTTCTAGGTTTATAGTTTCGAATATGGGGGACGTGACGTGAGCGCTGCCGAAACCGAAGAGCTTGTCGCCAAGGGGCTCGCAGCCCTGGACAATGGCCACACCCACCTGGCCCTGGTCTGCTTCGAGAGGGCCGCGGAGATCGAGCGGAGCCCGCTTGTCTGCTCCTCCCTCGGCTTCTGCCGCGCCGCGGCCCGGGGTGAGCTCGACAGGGGGATCGACCTCTGCCGGGAGGCGATCGGCAAGGAGCCGGGCAATACCCTCCACTATCGCAACCTGGGGCGGGTGCTTCTCCTTGCGGGGCGCAAGGACGAGGCGCTGCTGGCCTTCCGGCAGGGGCTGCGGGTGGGGAGGGACGAGGGGATGGTCCGGGAGCTTGATGCCCTCGGGACGAGGAAACCCGCCGTGATCGGATCGCTCCACCGGGACCATTTCCTCAACAAGTGGCTCGGCATTCTCCTCTCCTGGGTCGGCTTCCGCTAGCCATGGAGATTCTCCGCTGTGATGCCGTAGTGCTAGGAGCGCTGGATTACCGCGAGGCGGACCGGCTCGTGACCCTGTTCACCCTGGAGCATGGCAAGGTCAAGGGGGTGGCCCGGGGGGCGAAACGGAGCATCCGCCGCTTCGGCGGCGCACTGGAGCAGTTCGCCAGGCTCGCAGTCCAGCTTGCCCTCAAGGGCGGGCTGGCGCGGATCGACGGCGCCGACGTGGCGACCATCCACCCCGGTATCCGTGCGGACCTCCTGAAGATCGGCTACGCCGGTTATGCCTGCGAGGCGGTCGACCTGCTCCTGCCGGAGGGGCTCCCCAACCCCCGCCTGTTCCGGCTCCTCTCAGCCTACCTGGAACGGCTCGACGCCGCCCCGGCCGCCGCTTCGGACCGTCGTTTCTTCGAGGCGAATCTCCTCAACGTCCTCGGCTACCGCCTCCCCCTGGAGGAGTGCGCCTCCTGCGGG
>JAMPXD010000139.1 GCA_023701365.1 Geobacteraceae bacterium | reverse complement strand
GGGTCGAGCTGCGGGAGATGGAGGGAGCCGATAAGTGCTGCGGCCTGGGGGGGACCTTCAATGTCTACCATTACGACACCTCGCTGAACATCAACGCCCCCAAGGCGGCTGCGATCGAGAGAAGCGGCGCTTCAGCCGTGGTGACCGGCTGTCCCGGCTGCATGATGCAGCTCTCCGACGGCCTGAAGCAGCGGGGCGCAAAGACCCGGGTGCTGCATACCCTGGAGATCCTGGCCCGGCGGATTCGCAATTGAGCCAATCCGGGACAGAGGCAACAAGCCGTTTTAAAAACCTGTAATCCGACCCGGGAATTCCCCCCCTCCCTCCGTTCAAGGCCCACCAGATTTCCCCGAAAAGCAATCCCCCATCCGGCGCATTTTTACGCTAAATAAAAAATATTTATTGACATTACAACTCAAATTGGTTATGTAAGCATTGAAATAAAAACCGGTTCTATTTTCCGATTGACGGAGCCAGCAAATGTCCGATTACAACATAGGGGCCAAGATCAAGAAGCTCCGCCTGGCGAAAAAGATGACGCTCCAGGCGGTGGCCAAGGAGACCGGATTTTCTCCGGCCCTGATCTCCCAGATAGAGAACAACAACGTATCCCCACCGATAGCCACCCTTTCAAAGATCGCCAAGTTCTTTGACGTCAAGATCGGCATGTTCTTCACCGAAGACGAGGAAGAGTACCGCTACGAGGTGGTGCGCAAGGGGGAGCGGAAGATGATCCCCCGGGTCATTTCCCGTTCCGGCACCAGCCAGGGCTATTCCTACGAATCCCTCTCGTTCCGCAAGCAGAACAAGAAGATGGAGCCCTTTCTCCTGACCGTCACGGAAAAGGCCGCGGAGGAGAACACCTACAGTCATGACGGGGAGGAGTTCCTCTTCATCATGACCGGGAGTGCTGAACTCCTGCTGGACAACGAGCGGATCACCATGGATGAAGGGGACTGCGTCTATTTCGACTCATCCATGAAGCACCGGCTCCTCTCCAGGGACGGCTCGGAAGTCCAGGTGCTGGCGGTGGTGACGAGGTAACGCAAGTGCAAAGTGCAAAGTGCAAAGTGCAAAGTGCAAAGTGAAAAGTGAAAAGTGAAAAGTGAAAAGTGAAAAGTAAGGCGTTCGTCGCACATTTTAATTACGGAAGGATGGCGGAGATGTCCATGAAAGCGATTAAACCTTCACTGAAAAATCCGTTTGAGGCACCCGAGAAAGTCGAGTTTACCATTCCTGGCGAGATTTCCCGCGCGACAGGCGGTTATGAAGAGGCGATGAAGGAAGGCTACGACCTGATTCAGCGCCCAATCAAATCGGTCAGCATCGACCAGATCGAAAAGCAGCACTTCAAGAAAAGGATGACTGTCTGGGAGCGAATCAAGGTCCTCACCGACCAGGAGCCCAACATCCTGTTCCAGAACTGGGGCAAGAACCTGGACGGCGCTTCGCTGGTCACCGGCATTCTCAATATCCATGGGCGGGATGTGGCCCTGTACGGGCACGATTTCACCGTGCGCGCCGGTTCCATCGACGCCACCAACGGCAAGAAGCTGGCCCGCCTGTTTCAGCTGGCCGGTGAAAAAGGGATTCCCCTGATCGGCATGAACGACAGCGCCGGCGCCTTTGTCCCTGCCGGAGTGGGGGGGCTGGACGGCTATGCCGAGGCGTTCACCGCGCTGCGCAAGATCAGCGGCGTCGTCCCGAGCATCATGTGCATGTTCGGTTTCAACGCCGGCGGCGGCTCCTACCTCCCCCGCCAGGGTAGCTTCGTGATCCAGCCCAACGACACCTTCTTCGGCCTCACCGGGCCGGGGGTGGTCAAGTCGGTGCTGGGCGAGGACATCACCCCCGAGGAGCTGGGCGGGCCGAAGGTCCACGGCCAGACGGGGGTTGCCGATCTTACCGTCGAAGATGAAGTGGGCGCCTTGAGGGCCGCGATCCAGCTGCTGGATTACCTCCCCGACAACAACAGCGTCATGGCGCCTTTCCAACCGACCAGCGATCCCCTCGACCGCAAGACCTGGGAGATCAACACCCTGCTTAAGAAGGCTTTCAATTCCCCGACCGGTTTCAACACCCCGTTCGATGTCTCGATCATCATCCAGCAGATCTGCGATCACGGTGACTATTTCGAACTTCAGCCGGCGCGGGCCCGCGAGGTGGTCACCGCTTTCGGCCGGCTGGGGGGGAACGTGGTCGGTTTCTGCGCCAACAACTCTGCGGTCTCCTCCGGCCAGATCGACTGCGATTCGGCGGTGAAGATCGCGCGTTTCGTCCGGTTCTGCAATATCTACAACATCCCGATCATCTTCATGGAAGACACCACCGGTTTCCTGCCGGGGCGCGAACAGGAAGCCCGCGGCATCGTCCAGGCCGGCCGGGCCATGCTCGATTCCATCGTCGACGTGAGAACCCCGCGGATCCTGTTGATCCTGCGCAATGCCTACGGCGGCGCCTACGCCTCCTACAACAACTATCCGACCGGCGCCGACCTGGTGCTGGCCCTGCCGACCACCCGCCTGGCGGTCATGGGCCCGGCAGGGAAGGAATTCGTCTACAAGGACGACCTCCGCAAGCTGCGCAGCGCCGCCGCGGAGCGGGTCAAGCGGGGGACCCAGGAGCGGATCGAGGCCGGGGTGAAGGAAGACTTGGCCAAGAAGGATGCGGAGAAGGAGGCTGCCGACTGGCTGAAAGCGGGCGAGGCCGAACTCAACCTGCGCTATGAAAAAGAGCTGATGAACCCGAAAGAAGGCTTGAGCCTCGGCTCGATCTCCTCGATTGTCATGCCCACCGACCTGCGCAAGGTGCTGGGCGAAAACCTGAACTTCTTCCTCAGGCATTACAAGCCCTCGCCGATGGGGGGCGTGCAGCGCGAGTTCCACTAATCATTATTCGACGAATTGGAGATAGAGACCCATGGCACACAATGTTGATTTCTGCAAAGACAATTCACGCCCCATGCTGAAAGCTATCGAAGGTTACAAGGATAAACCCCGGGCGATGACCCAGACTGCTGACTACTACATGAACAACCCCCTGATCCACAGGGACCGCCGCCTGGGACACTCCTCCTCCGCGTGGGTGCGTTCCTTCTCCTGCGAGGAGCTGAAGCCGCTCATCGTCTGCCGCGGCCCCATCAGGAAAGAGGCGATGGATGTCTACGAGGAGATGGGAATTAGCCATTACGGGATTCTTCTTTCTGAAAAGGACTCCATCGTCTATACCAATGCGCTGGCTCCCGAGCTGCGCCAGTTGACCGATTCCAGGCGGGTCCATCGCGTCCCCGACTACAGCGGGGCCAGCAAGGAAGAGCGGGTCGAGCGGATCCACCAGATCATCAGGATCGCCCGGGACAACGGCTACGACTCCATCTTTGCCGGCTACGGCTTCATGGCCGAGGATGATGAGTTCGTCGCCGCCATCGAGAAGGCCGGCCTCAAGTTCATCGGCCCCTGTGCGGCCACCCAGGCCAATGCGGGGAAGAAAGACGAGGCCAAGCGCACCGCTCTCAGCGTCGGCGTCAGTGTCACCCCCGGCATCAACAACGTGACCGCCCGCACCCTGCTCAGGAAAAACCCCACCCGCGAGCAGCTGCTGGCGCTGGTCAAGGCCGAAGGGCTCTCCTGCGACGCGAAGGTCCTCAGCGATCCGCAGCTCGCCCTGGAAGATCTGGCCGATCATATCCTGTACGCCTCCTACGAAAAGGGGATCGATCTCTTCTCGATCGAGGAGCTCTGCGCCCAGGTTCAGGCCGAAGTGGCCGACATGTTCAAAAAGTACCCGAAGAGCCGGATTCGCCTCAAGGCGATCGGCGGTGGCGGCGGCAAGGGGCAGCGTATCCTGGGGGGAGCGTTGCTCACCGCCAGGAAGGCCGATGACAAGCTGATCCAGCAGGCCGCCGCCGAGGCGCCGGGCCTCGTCCGGGAAGTCCTCAACGAAGTCAAGGCCAACGGGGTGGGGGACAACAAGAACGTCCTGATCGAGCTGAACATCGAGCAGACCCGTCACAACGAGATCCAGCTGCTCGGCAACGGCGACTGGTGCATCGCCCTTGGTGGTCGCGACTGCTCCCTGCAGATGCACGAGCAGAAACTGCTGGAAGTATCGGTCACCCAGGAAGGTCTGACGGCTGCCATAGAGAAAGCCAGGGCAGCAGGCAGAAAGAGCGAAGTAAAGGCACTGGAGAGCGACCTGAAGGTCCTCAGGCGGATGGAAGAAGAATCGGAGCGGTTCGGCACGGCGGTCGGCCTCGACTCGGCCTCCACCTTCGAATGCATTGTCGACCGGGACCGTTACTACTTCATGGAAGTGAACACCAGGATACAGGTGGAGCACCGGGTGACCGAGCTCTGCTACAGCCTGAAGTTCACCAACCCGAAGGACCAGAACGACTCGTTCATCGTCGAGTCCCTGGTGGAAGCGATGGCCCTCCTGGCGCAGCACAAGGAGCGCCTTCCCAAGCCGGAACGGATCGTCCGCTTCAACGCGGCGGCCGAGGCGCGGCTGAACGCCACCGACGCCTCCCTTTCCCCCCATGCCGGCGGCATGATCCGCTTCTGGTCGAAACCGATCGAGGGTGAAATCCGTGACGACCAGGGGATCAGCCTGCTGAACCCCGACACCCGCCAGTTCATGAAGTACAAGGTGGCCGGCGCCTATGATTCCAACATCGCCCTGCTGCTGACCAAGGGGGAAGACCGCCTGGACAGCTACGAGCGCCTCTCCGAGGTCATCCGCAGCACCACCCTGCGCGGCAGCGATCTCGCCACCAACCTGGAGTTCCACTACGGGCTGGTCAACTGGTTTCTCGGCAACAATGTCATGGCCAAGCCGACGACCCGTTTCGTGGTCCCCTATCTCACCCTGGTCGGCACCCTGAAAGAGGAAGCCGACAAGCTGGACCCGGTCTATGCCTTCCTGCAGATGAAAAAGCATTATGCCAAGCGCATTGCCGAACAGTTTCCCGACGACGCCGGGGTGGCCAAGACCATGTCCGCGCTGCTCGACCGGAAGGGGACCCTGATCACCCGCCCGATGGAGCGCCTCCTCAGCGATCCGCACCTGCTCTCCGGCTGGCTGAGCCTGAACTCGAAAAACTTCCGGATCGACAACGGCAAGGTCGTCTGGCTGAGAAACCCCCTGGGGGTCCTCAATGAAACCTACGAATACCTGCACATGTCTTTCCGCCCGAACAAGCCGGCGGCCGAGGTTATCTGGAGCCATGACAACGAGCTGCTCCAGCAGGCGCTCCGCTTCTACCGCACCCTGCGGGAAAAGCTGGGACTCGCCAGGGACGAGTACTTCAAGCTCAACGAGCTCCTGCAGAAGGAGGAGCCCCAGGGCGGGTTCGATAGCGCTACCTGGGAACAGATCCGTTCCGCCCATTTCGGCTACGAGGCGGGCCTGGAACTGCTCGGGATGCTGTTCCTGATCGGGGAAAACACCAGATTCTGGGAGCTGCGGGTCGAAGATGACCTGGAAATCACCATCCCCGATTACCTCACCGACCCCGACCTGCAGGCGCGGCTGAAGAAGGTCCTGGTGCCGCCGCCGGCAACCAAGGCCGACGAAATCGTGGCCGCCTGCGGTGGCATGTACTATGCCCAGGAGGCCCCCGGGCTGCCCCCCTTCATTACCGAAGGGATGCACTTCGAGAAGGGGCAGACGCTGTACATCATCGAGGTCATGAAGATGTTCAACAAGATCAACGCGCCGTTCTCCGGAACCATCGACAAGATTCTGATCCAGGGTGGGGACGGGACGATCGTCCAGAAAGGACAACCGCTGTTCAAGGTCACTCCGGATGAAAAATTTGTGGAGGTGGATCCCCGGGAGATCGAACGGGAAAGGCGGGAGCGGACCTCCAAGTACCTGAAGGCGGTCCTGTAAGCACAACGCCATATTTGAGCGCTAACTTCGTTGGCTCGTCCTCGGCTTCCTCAGCGTACTGGCGTACGCCTCGGTCGCCTCCTCCTCGCCGCCTTGTTATCATCTCAAATCTGACGTTGTGGGGAAGGCGCAAAAAGGGCTCCGGAAGCAGATCCGGAGCCCTCGAATCACTGACTGACCCCGCCTGAGAAGACGGGGTTAGTAATTTGACGTCGGGTGATCATGCTCAGTTCAGATTATAATCGTCACTTTCAACGGATTCAGACTGCGCTTCCAGAAACGATTTTTCCTGGGTATCCTTGACGATTTCCACTACGCCGTGATTGATCGACCACATGCTGCCGCAGATGGGGCATTCCATGATCCCTTCCGTGAAGCCGTTTGAGTGCAGATCGATATCAACGTGTTCATGATTTTTGCAAACGGGACATTTCATCAAGGTTCTCCTTTCGCGCAAACGGCAAAAAGCGTGTTCAGTACCTGTTTATAGTTTATGGCGAAGGTTTTTATTTGCAAGCAATAAATTGCATGAAGAATCCATGAATAAGGATCAGGAGAGTATCATGGGCATTTCCGAAAACAAGAAGGCATGGCAGGAAACCACGGTGGCCAGGAACCTGGCCAAGTCGCCGGAGCGGAAAGCGGAGTTCAGGACCACTTCCGACATCGAGCTGGAACGCTGCTTCACCCCCGATTTCGAGTATCCCGGCTACGAGGAGAGTCTCGGGCTGCCCGGCCTCTATCCCTTTACCCGCGGCGTGCAGCCGACCATGTACCGCGGCCGGTTCTGGACCATGCGGCAGTATGCGGGGTTCGGCACCGCCAGCGAGTCCAACGAACGCTACAAGTACCTCCTTTCCGCCGGGCAGACCGGCCTTTCGGTCGCCTTCGACCTGCCGACCCAGATGGGCTACGATTCCGACCATGCCATGAGCCAGGGGGAAGTGGGGAAGGTCGGGGTCGCCATCGATTCCCTGGCCGACATGGAGGCCCTGTTCGACGGCATCCCGCTCGACAAGGTGTCCACCTCCATGACCATCAACTCCACGGCGGCGATCCTGCTCGCCATGTACATCGCCGTGGCGGAAAAGCAGGGGGTAGCCGCCGACCAGGTGTCCGGCACCATCCAGAACGACATCCTCAAGGAGTACATGGCCCGCGGCACCTACATCTACCCCCCCAAGGAGTCGATGCGGATCATCACCGACATCTTCGCCTACTGCAAGGAGAGCGTCCCCAAGTGGAACACAATCAGCATCTCCGGCTACCACATCCGCGAGGCGGGCGCCAGCGCGGTCCAGGAGGTGGCGTTCACCCTGGCCGATGGCATCGCCTACGTGGAGGCGGCGATCAAGGCGGGGCTCGACGTGGACGACTTCGCCCCGCGCCTCGCCTTCTTCTTCAATGCCCACAACAACCTCCTCGAGGAGGTGGCCAAGTACCGCGCCGCCCGCCGCATGTGGGCAAAGATCATGAAGGAGCGCTTCAAGGCGAAGGACCCCCGCTCCCAGATGCTCCGCTTCCATACCCAGACCGCCGGCTGCACCCTGACCGCCCAGCAGCCGGACAACAACATCATGCGCGTCACCATCCAGGCCCTCGCGGCGGTACTCGGCGGCACCCAGTCGCTCCACACCAACTCCCGCGACGAGGCCCTGGCCCTCCCCACCGAGGACTCGGTCCGGATCGCGCTCCGCACCCAGCAGGTGATCGCCCATGAGTCCGGGGTCGCCGACTCCATAGATCCCCTGGCCGGGAGCTTCCTGGTCGAGTCCCTGACCGACCGGATCGAGCAGGCCGCCTTCGACTACATCGACAAGATCGACAGGCTCGGCGGGGCAGTGGAGGCCATCTCCCGCGGCTTCCAGCAGAAGGAGATCCAGGACTCCGCCTATGCCTACCAGCGGGCCATTGAAACGGCCGACACGGTGATCGTCGGGGTTAACAAGTTCGCCATCGACGAGCCCCCTCCCACCGGCCTGCTGAAGATCAAGGCGGAGGTGGAGATCGCCCAGAAGAAGGCCCTGGCCGGGATGAAGGCGCAGCGGGACGGGGCCAGGGTCCGGGAGAGCCTGGCGGCGCTGGAAATTGCCGCCAGGGGCACTGACAACCTGATGCCCCATATCCTCAGCGCCGTCAAGAGCTATGCGACCCTGGGAGAGATCGCCGACGTCTTCCGGGAGGTGTTCGGCAAGCATCGGGAGACGGTGGTTCTATAAATTGTTGCGGACTAGTTGGCTTTTTGTAACATCGCCTCAACGAAGCCATGATATATACGGAGAACTACATGCTCAAGAAGATCAACCATATCGGCATCGCCGTCAACTCCCTCGACGAGGCGCTCCCCTTCTACCGCGACAATCTGGGGATGGCCCTGGAGGGCATCGAGGAGGTGGCCGGCCAGCAGGTGCGGGTCGCCATGCTGGAGATCGGCGAGTCGAAGATCGAGCTGCTGGAGCCGACCGCACCGGACAGCCCGGTGGCCCGGTTCCTGGAGAAAAACGGCTCCGGCATTCACCACATCGCCTATGAAGTGGAGGATATCGAGGCGGCGATAGCGAGACTGGAGGGGGAGGGGGCGCGGATGATCGACCGGACCCCGCGCAGCGGCGCGCACGGCGCCCTTATTGCCTTTATCCACCCCAAGAGCAGCAATGGTGTGCTGACCGAACTTTGCCAGGCGGCGCACTGAGCGAGGTGCGTCATCTTTGCTCCGGGGTTCATTGTCCGAGCGGGGGGAGATGGTTCGGTGCTATAAAATGTTGCATTTTCAGATGATTGATGATATCTAATTGTGCAGCGTGGAAATATTGTTCTTGACTTTTGTTTGGAAAAAAATATAATTGGAGCGAAATTTTAGAACAGCATTTGTATGCAGCCATGAGCCGTTGAAGATGGCGGCTTCCCCTGTTGGGGTACTCATAGATGCCCTGTTTCAAGGGGCTCATAGACATTATTGTCGGCAGCACCAATAAATACGCTTGAATACGCAGGTGGCAATGCTGATACGATTATTTGGGAAAGAATGCAGCAAGGCAGATCTTACAGGGCCCTTTCCGGCTTTCCGCTGTTGAGAGTGGATGAGACGTGACAGGGCTTTTTTGCAAACGTTTTCCCAGGCAGACATATGGCAGGAAAAATGTCATTGTAAGAAAGGTGGTGATGGAGAGTACCCGTAGGAGCATGCGATTTGGTCTGTTAATTTCGGATTTTTAATCAAAATGAGGGAGGTACGTGATGAGTATCAAAAAGAAGCTTTTGGCAGTCGCGGCAGTATCGGCGCTGTCCGCCGCAACGGCAGTTCCGGCCCTGGCGCTGGAGAACGAGTTTCACGGGATGTTCAAGTTCTTTGGTTATGAGTCGAACTTCTTCAACGGCCTTGGGGCCAATCTGAACAAAGACGTCCACTCCGGCTTTTTTGCCGAGCAGCGCGCCCGCATCCAGTACATCGCCAAGGCGAACGACAACCTGAAGCTGGTGACCCACTTCGAGCTGGATTCCCGCTTCGGTGGGAAAACAACCCCGTCCGGGCCATACTTCGCCAATGATGCCGGCAACATCGACGCCGACCAGATCACCCTCGAGACCAAGAACGTCTATCTCGACTTCAACTGCCCGATCACCGGCACCAATGTCAAGGCCGGCATCCAGCCGTGGGCCGACGCCTACAAGAGCGTCTTCCTCCTCGCCGACATGACCGGCGTCATCGCCAGCAAGAAGTTCGACCCGCTGACCGTCTCCCTCGGCTGGTTCCGGTTTGACGACAATACGCCGACTGCTTCCACGACTCCCGGCGATCTGACCGCCGACCTTATCGTCCTCGACGGAAAGTTTGCCGTCAACAAGAATATCAACGTCGGCGCCTCGTACTACAACATCCAGCGGGACACCACTACCGGCCTGGGTAATATCGATCAGGTCGAGCTCCTGCACATGATCGGTCTGAATGCTTCCGTCAAGGCGGGTCCGGCGACCATCGACCCGTTCGTCGCCTTCCAGTACGGCGAGACCAACGAGGCCAAGGACGCTGAGCTCAATGCCTTCCTGGCCGGCGCCACCGCCAAGGTCAAGGTCGGTCCCGGCAACGTGAACCTGGCAGCCCTTTACCTCTCCGGCGACGACGACGGTAATGCCAATCAGAATGCCCAGGACTTCAAGATCGTCGGCGTCAACCAGTCGTACTTCAACGCCGCCAACATGTGGCTCCTGATCCGGAGCGGCCAGGGGGTCAACACCTCCACCTCGGTCCTCGGCAATAACATCACCGTCGGCGGTCGTGGTCTGGTCGGCGTCTTCGCCGGCTACGACGGGACGATGGACAAGCTCTTCTACAACGCCAACGTCGGCTACATGAGGACCGCCGAGGAGCGGACCACTACCCTTGGCCCCCTTCGCATCAAAGAGGACGGTACGATTGGTACCGAGATCAACGCCCAGGTTGGCTACAAGCTGTACGACAACCTCTCCGTCAGCGTTGCCGGCGCCTATGCGATCCTGGGCGAGGGGATGCACAGCGGCGCTGTTGGCAAGAAGATCAGCGGTTTCGGCGCTGTTGCTGCCGAAAATCCTTACATGACCAACGTCCAGTTGGCCTACGCTTTCTAAGTCTGTTGTGCAGGCAGCGGCCTGCGT
>JAMPXD010000138.1 GCA_023701365.1 Geobacteraceae bacterium | reverse complement strand
GTACGCCGATCCAGCCGGTCCGTGCGCCTGAAGACGTCAGGGTTAAAGTCACCGTTTCGCCGGGGGCGTAGGAGGTCGTCTTGTTCGTCGTCGCGGTAAGGGTGCCGCTGTGCTGGTGGCATCCGGCGCAGGTGGCAACTGTCGGCGCAACGTGACAGTTGACGCAGCCTCTGCTCGTGAAATACGATGATTGTGCCCGCACCTCCGTACCCCAGAACTGTACTGTTGCCAGCGTCAGGGCGAAGAAAAACAACATCGACACTCCACTGATAGCTCTTTTCATTAGTCCTCCTATTGTTGTTTGCTCGGGAAAAAGCGCTCCCTGGTTCATGCTTCCATTCTCCTTGTCGATAACAGTCATGGACGTATCCCTCTTTCCTGCGTCATGGCCCGGCATCAAGTGTATGCGGCAAAAAAAAGCCGGGGCCGAATATCGTGTGATATTTCGGCAACCCGGCTGTCTCGTGGAGACCCTGTAGGCTTTCCGCCCCACCCTCGCGGATGGTTTAGTATTATCGTCTATCTAGTATTTCTTTATTCAGTTTCTCGACAGAAATCAGTGTGCAACATTTGGCACAAAAAAATCAAGCAGTTTACGGTTAATTATCATTAACCGGATGTCCCCGGAACTCCAGGCGGAACTCCATGCAGTAAACAACCGCGTCGGGGCAGGATATGGAAAACGGGCTGCATCGAGCAGCCCGTTTTTTTATGACCGCGACTCTGGGGCTGGGGCCGGTCGGCCGCGAAAATGGCGCCGGTTGCAAGCGGCGCCGCTGCTGCTAAACTTGGGACAGCCCGCGGTCAGGAGGATGACATGGAACGATGGCTGAAACAGGCGGAGCTTCTGGCTGCGCCGGACGAGGAGGAGTGCCGCTCCCCCATCCCCACCGGAAACGTCGGCAACGGTGAGATCCCTCCCCTCCCCCGCTCCGGGAGCCAGCGCCTGGTGGAACGGAGGGTCATGGAACTGGCCGACCTCCTGGGGAGCCGGCTCGGCATGGACAGGCGCCGTTTCCTCCGGACCGGCTGCGGGATGGCGGCCGCCTTCCTGGCGATGAACTCCGTCCACGGCCCGCTCTTCGCCGTGTCACCGGCCGAGGCGGCCGACCCGGCGGCAGCCCTGGACCGGGAGCAGGCCCTGGCGCGCCAGTTCATCTTCGACGTCCAGACCCATTTCGTCAGTGACGACTACCCGGGGGTGGGGCTCCTCCGGCTGAGGAAGGGGGCGAAGAAGTGGAACCCGGCCCTGAAGGGGGAGAAGCTGTCCCTGGAAAAGATCCGCTACGGCAACTACGTCAAGGAGCTCTTCCTCGACAGCGACACCACCCTGGCCCTCCTCTCCAGCGCCCCGTCGGACGACCCGCAACGGTGGTTCCTGAATAACGACGAACTGGCGCAGGCCCGCCGGGAGGTGAACGACAAGGCCGGTTCGAAGCGCCTCTTCAGCCATGCGCTGGTCACCCCGGGCCAGCCCGGCTGGCTGGAGGAACTGGACCGGGCCATAGCGGAGCTGAAACCGGACAGCTGGAAGGGGTACACGGTCGGCGCCCCCTCCACCTTTTCCCGGTGGCCCTGGCGCCTCGACGACGAGAAGCTGGTCTACCCCGCCTACGAGAGGATGGTGAAAGCGGGGATCGTCAACGTCTGCATCCACAAGGGGCTCATCCACCCGGCGGTGCGGGGGGTGCCGACCTCCCGGTGGCGCCACGGCAAGGTGGACGACCTGGGGAGGGCGGCGCGCGACTGGCCGCAGCTGAACTTCATCATCTATCACTCGGCGATCAGGTACCTGGGAGAGCCGGGGCGAGCGGAGCTTTCGCTGTTCGAGCGGAACGGGGAGATCCCCTGGGTCAGCGAGCTGGCGCGGACCCCGGAGAAATACGGGGTGAAGAACGTCTACGGCGAGCTCGGCTCGGTCTTCGCCGCGGCGGCGCTGAGCAACCCCCGCTACTGCGCCGCGATCCTCGGCACCCTCATCAAGGGGCTCGGCCCGGACCACGTCCTCTGGGGGACAGATTCGGTCTGGTACGGCTCACCCCAGTGGCAGATCGAGGCGCTGCGGCGGCTGGAGGTCCCGGCAGAGCTGCAGAAACGGCTGGGGTTCGCCCCCCTCGGCCCCGCCGACGGCAGTGTAAAGAGCGCCATCTTCGGCGGCAACGCGGCGAGGCTGTACAACCTCAAGGTTCCGGACGGCAAGGCCGGCCGGGACAAACTGGCGCTCCTCAGGGAGCGCTACCGGGCGGCAGGGGGGGAGCGCAGCAACCGGACCTATGGCTGCACGGAAAGAGTGCCGGAAACGCCTGCATCCCAGGCGGCCAACATTCGCTCCCCCACCTCACGAAACTCCTGGTGCTCTTTGATGTATGCCAACAACACCCCTCGGGTCTCAGTCACTGCCTCGGCAATTTCCTCCAGGATCTGACCGACTCTCCCCACCGGCACCGCCAAGTGCGTCACCGCAAACTTCTCCACTATCTTTCGTGGCCACCACTTCTTCGTCCCAGCCAAGGACAGCGCCGGGACATCTTTCGGAATATAAGCCGTTGTCGTTACTACGTCATACACCGGGGCAAGGCGGACCGGAGCACCCGGATGGTCATAAAGTACCCCAAAGTTTTTTAGATGGGCATCGCCATTCCTGACCATATTCGACAACACCAACGAAGCAAAAAACTGCTCCCGAGCATACTGTAGGTTCTCACCCGAAACGAAGTCTTTGATGCTTTTCGCGGCCCTCTCATAGGTGCTGCTGTATTTCTCTGCCGTTCCCAGGGCTTGCAGGCTGCACATATCCTCGAACCCGAGCGGAGATCCATCTGCGGCCATGTCGAACCGCTTCATTACGAACAGGCCGCCGTTTTCCGACATATGAAACTCCGGCACCGGCAAGCCGGCCCGTTGTGCCGCCGTCATGCAGAAAAACTCATTGGCCGCCAAACAAGGGTACTCGGCGCCCCAGGATTTTACGATGTAGCCTCCCACGGCGGCAGACCCGCGCTCCGTCGCGTCGAGCATAACCTTCGGCTGAACACCTGACACCCCCGAGCGGAGAGCGTACTTCGACACCAGCTCGTGAAACAGCTCCCGTGTGTCCGGATACGACAGCATGGCATCGAGTGACTCGACGGTTTCCACGATACCGGGCGCTGTATCCTCCGGCAGGGAAAACCGGTTACGCCCGACCTGGTTCCCCCCGGTTACCCGGAGGATTGTCAGGTCGTCCACACTTGCCAGCTTCGCTATAGCGCGACGGATCGCGTCCAATAGCGCCCCTTCCGGCAGATTCATCTGGAAAACAGGGTGGAGGTCTCGACTCAACCAGCTTTCCAGGCGTACCGGCATGGTGAGTGACACCTGGGCATCCGGCGACATGGCGGCTGGATCGTAGGCAAAGACATATTGGCGCCGGTCCGTCGTCCGGTTCAAAAGACCGGCCCGGTGTTCAGCCGCCCAAACAGCCAAGCCACTCATTGCTTACTCTCCTCCCGCAGTTCGTCCAGAGTCGGCGGCGACCCGGCTGCCCGTACCCGAAGTTCCAGGCCCAGATAGTCCAGAATCCTGATGAGCTTGCGCACACCAATTTCCTGCACTGTCCCTGTCTCGATCTGGCTGATCGTAGCGCGACTCATCCCGAGCTCTTGCGCCAGCTTCTCCTGGGAGATCTTCTGGCGTTTGCGCTCTTTTTTGATTTTTTCACCTATATCGAATAGCATCATTGTATCGTATGTAAAACATTACGCCATGTCAACCCTTATATGTCTTATATATAAAACAAAATACAGTAAGACACTCTACGCTGCTAAGATGATACAAAAATCCACGATAAAACAAAAACCCCGGCAGCTTTTCAGCCACCGGGGTTCAATTTCTGGAGCGGGAAACGGGATTCGAACCCGCGACTTCAACCTTGGCAAGGTTGCACTCTACCACTGAGTTATTCCCGCTCAACGAGCTTCCTTTTATAGCAAAAGCCGATTTTCAAGTCAACAGTTTTTTCACATTCCGGCAACCGCCAGCCTGCATGCCTCCGGCGGGGTCAGTTCCTCCCCCTCCGCGACGACCCGCCCGTCCCTGAGAAAGATGGTCCGGTCCGCGTAGCCGCAGTTCTCCGGGTTGTGGGTGACCATCACCACCGTCTGCCCTTCCCTGTTCAGCTCCCTGAAGAGACGCATCACCTCTTCGCTGGTCCGCGAGTCGAGATTGCCGGTCGGCTCGTCGGCCAGGAGGATATGGGGGGTGTTGACGATCGCCCGGGCAATGGCGACCCGCTCCTGCTCCCCGCCGGAGAGCTGGTTGGGGAGGCGGTCCACCTTGGCGGCGAGACCGACCCGGCCGAGCGCTTCCCGCGCCTTGGCCTTCTTCTCCCGGCTCCCCATCCTGGCGATGGCGAGCGGCAGCATGACATTCTCCAGCGCCGTCAGATAGGGGATGAGATGGAACGACTGGAACACGAAGCCGAGGTTGCCGGCCCGGAAATCAGCCAGCTTTTCCCCCGGCAGGGTGTAGAGCCTGACCCCGGCCATCTCCACCTCGCCCGCGGTCGGGTGGTTCATCCCCCCCAGCACCGACAGCAGGGTGCTCTTCCCGGAGCCGGACTGCCCCATGATGGTGATGAACTCCCCCGCCTCGATGCTGAGGCTGACCCCGGACAGCGCCTCCACGGTCTCGCCGCCGCTCAGGTAATGCTTTTTCAGGTTTGATATCTTTATTAACGACATGAATACCTCTTGTTCGATGTTCGATGCAATTGCTCCGACAGTCAGCAGGACCTATGTAGGGGCAACCCTTGTGGTTGCCCGATTCAGGGCGGGCACAAGACCCGCCCCTACCAGGCCAGCCCCGGTCCCTAGAGCGCGCGCAGCGCCTCCGTCGGGTCCATCCTGCTCGCATGCAGCGCCGGATAAAGGCTTGCCAGCAGGCCGACCACCACGGCGAGCCCGATCGAGCCGAAGGTTACCGACATGTCCCAGACCAGCAGGGCCTTGCCGCTTTCCGCTATGAACGGCAGGGCCAGCTTCGCCGCTCCCATCCCCGAGCCGTAGCCGACCAGACCGGCCAGAAGGCTCACCAGCAGCGCCTCCAGGAGGATGATCCGCATGACGTGACTCTTCCTGAAGCCGATGGCGCGGAACACGCCGATCTCGGTGGTCCGTTCGTTGACGCTCCCCATCATGGTGACGAAGACGATCAGGGCGCCGATGAAGACCACCACCGCCGCCACCCCGTAAGAGAAACGGCGGAACTGGTCGAGGGCGTGGAGCCGCGACTCGACCACCTGCTGGATGGCGCTAACCTTCGCGTCGGGGAGCTTCTCGGCGATCTGGACCACCATGTCGCCGATCGGGCAGCCGGAGCAGAGGGCCGCCACCTCCACCAGGGTGATCCGCCCCTCCTTGCCTAGCAGTTGCTGGGCCTTGTTGAGCGGCGCGAAGAGCAGGGCATCGTCCTGGGAACCGGTCTGGTCGAGGATGCCGGCGACCTTGAAGCGCTCACCCTTTATCTCGACCTGATCGCCCGACATGACATTCAGTGCCTTGGCGGCATCGCTCCCGAGCAGCAGCTCATCGTCTTTTTTCGGGGCGTCGCCGAAGATCTGCCACCACTGCTTCATCTTCAACTCGGCCTCGAAATTGACCCCGACCAGGAGCACGTCCCGGTCCGCCACCCGGACCCCGCCGAGGACCTTCGGGGAGACGGCCGAGATGTTCCTGCTGTTCCTGATGGCGGTGATCCTGGCCAGGTCCTCCTCCCTGATCTCCCGCTGGTCGAAGGTGACGCCGCCGAGGCTGATGCCGCCGTAGTTCATGGAGAGGTCGTTGCTCTGGGGGGTGATCAGGATGTTCGCCCCGAACTCGTCCATTTTCCGCTCGATATCGCTCGACATGGAGCGGGTGAGGGTCACCAGGGTGACGATGGTGGCGATCCCGACCGCCAGGCCGATGGTGAGGAAGGCCATCTTCGCCTTGCGGCGGCGCAGGTTGTTGATGGATATGTTATGCAGTTTCATGGCATGAATCCTTGTTTCTGGTTTCTGGTCTTTCGGCTCTTCAACTCAAAACTCAAAACTCAGCACTCAGAACTGTTTCAGAAGAACCTCGCCCCCGCCTTCAGATCCTCGACCCTGATCACGGCATTGCCGCCGGCTTCCGCGTGGGGGAGGTAGGAAGGGTTGCAGCCGCCTACCGCATGGGGGCCGATCCGGTTGGTCGCGAATTTCATGTTGCAGTTCTTGCAGACCATCTTGTCCCCCTGCTGCTCATACCCCTTCTTTTCCCGGTAACAGACGTCACAGGCGTCAAAGGCGCTCCGGATGGTGCCGTCGCCGGCCTTTACCAGGAAAAAGGCGATCTCCTTGCCGTCGGCCTCAAATCTGTAATAATGGGCCTTGCCGTCGCCGGCCTTTGCCAGCGGTATGGAGACGGCGCCGTTGACCGCCTTGACCTTCTCGCTCTTGCCGAGGCCGGGAAATGTGATGGCGAATACCGCCCCCACCCCCAGCAACAGCACTACCCCTGCCAACACCCCGTATCTGACGAACTTTTTCCCCATCTTACGCTCCTTGTCCCATCAAGAATTTTGCTCTTGCCTACTTCCCCGCCTGCCGGTCGGCACAGCATGCGCACCCGCTCTTGGCGGGGCGACCCGTCAGCTCCTTGCCGGTCACGGTCCGGTACTGGTCAGCGGTCATGGTCTGCAGGACACTGCTGCCATAACCGGCGCCGGTAACAGCGGCCGCGAGCGCCTCGGGTGTGGCGAGCTTCGCGTCGTAGGCTACCATAACCCTGCCTCCTTCCACGTCCACCTCCACGGAAGCCACCCCCGCCTTCTCCCTGAGGGCCTTCTCGATCCGGGCGGCACAGCTGCCGCAGGTCACCCCCTGGGATTTCAGGACCGCCACCGCATCCGCATTAACCCTTGGACCGGGCTGATTGAGGGCAAATACCGCTCCCGTACCGATCGCCAAAGCCAGCATTGCGGCCATCATCAATTTGAACGCCCCAGCCATTGTCTTCCTCATCGCACGCTCCTTGTGTCATTTTCCCATGCCACAGCCACCGCCGCAGCCGGTTGCTCCCATCCTGACGGCATGATTTCCGCCCGGCATTTTACTGTACTGGTCCGCGCTCACCACCCGGGTAACGCTGCTGCGATAGCCGGCACCAGTTATCGTCGCCGCTATCGCTTCGGGCCGTATCGATGCGGAGTCGAAGCCGACCACCACTTCCCCGCCGCCCTTGTCCACCGCTACCCAGGCCACCCCTTTGCGGCCGTTGACGGTGGTGACGATACGGCTGGTGCACTCTTCACAGTCGACCGGCCGCTGCGGCACGGCCGCCTCCCGAACGCTCGCCGCGCACCCTTTACAGGCCATCCCCGAGGTTCGCAAAAATGCCACTGCATCGGCAGTTGTCAATGGTTTGACGAAAATGGCGAGCACTGCCAGCAGGGCAACTACTGCCAGCACCAACGCCAGATCCACCCATCTCTTCCCGCTCTTTCCCATTTCCCCACCCGGCCGAAGGAAGCCTGCTCCTGCACCGTCATTCACAGCCCCCCCAATAAATCCGGGGCGGGTCATCCTTTCCATTAACAAGGAACGTGCCAAACCGAGCGGCGATGTAACAACCTGATATAATGGGAGGTGTCTCGAAGAGAAAGATGCGGCACGGGGAGAGGCGAGGAATATTGTTCACCGGGGTGTGGACTTTTCCACACCCCCTGTCAACGGCGGAGACCGTGACGAACCGGGCCGCTGTTCTGCTGTGAAAGGAGAATATCGATGCCCCTGTCCCGCCTGAAAAACCGGATGCTGGCGAGGATTTTCACCCTCTTCCCCTTCCTGGCGGTCCGTTGGGGGAGGAAGCTGGCGCCCCATCCCGGCGAAGTCCCCTGGGTCGAACCGCGCACGCCGCTCCGCGAGGCGGTGCTGGCCCTGGTCACCACCGGCGGGGTGCACCTGCGGAGCCAGCCCCCCTTCGACATGTCCGACCCGCGCGGCGATCCCTCCTTCCGGGAGTTCCCCGCGGGGACCCCGCGGGAGCTCCTCACCATAACCCATGACTATTACGACCACCGGGAGGCGGAGCGGGACCTGAACCTGGTCCTCCCGGTCGAACGGGTCAGGGAGCTGGTGGCGGCCGGCGCCCTCGGTGCCCTCCATCCCCTCGCCTACGCCCTGATGGGCCATATCGAGCCCCCCCACCTGGAGACCCTCCAGGAGCGGACCGCCCCCGAGATCGCCCGGCGGCTGGCCGCGGCCCAGGTCGACTACGCCCTGCTGATCCCCGCCTGAGGCTCGTGCAACCGGACCGTCGGTCTGACGGCCAGGGCAATCGAGGCGGCGGGGATCCCCACCGTGGCCCTCTCCATCGTCCGGGAGATTACCGAAAAGACCCCGCCGCCAAGGGCGCTCTACCTCCGCTTCCCGTTCGGCCACGCCCTGGGGGAGCCGGGAAACAGGAACCAGCAGCTCGCCGTGCTCCTGCTGGCGTTCAGGCTCCTGTTCGAGGCCGACCGGCCGGGAACGATCCGCGACGGGCGACTGCGCTGGCGACGGGAGAACTATTCCCCCCCGGACTGGGAGGCGTTCAGAAGGCTCGGGCCGGGGCTGTAACCCGGACAAGCGGCCAGCGCTGCTTCACGTCTGTTGCAGACCGGTAAGTCTGTGTTATGATTAGTGGTAAATCCGCCTGCATACCGCAAGGCGTCCCGGCCCTCTTCATTTACCTTCCTGCACGAAAACCTCGGAGCCGACGCATGAAATTATCCGGTCATTTGTCCTTTTTCCTGATCGCCTTGCTGGTGGTACTTTCCATTCCTGCCCTTGCCATGGACAAAAAGCAGGAAAAGGAGTTCCACCGGATCTCCGGATTGTCCCTGGATGAGTTGACCGAACATGCCAATGCTGCCCTGGCGAAGCGGTATCCCGATGAGAAGTGGGAAACCCACCGTTTCCCCGACTACGTCTTCAGAAGCGAGTCGATTGAAGCGGCCTACAAGATCGCCGTGAAGAGGCCGGATCTTCTGGCGAAGATCCATTGTTACTGCCCCTGCGAGGCGATAGGGCACAAGACCCTGTTGCACTGTTTCTTCAAGAACGGCGAGCAGGGGGTATTCGACAAACACGCCGTGTTCTGCGTCATCTGCTACGGCGAGGCATTGCTCGCCTTTCTCTGGGCCGAGCTGGGTGCGACGGACCAGGAGATAATCGATGGAATGAAGAAGAAGTACTTGCCGGAACGGACAATCCCCGAAGAAATAATGCTCCCGTGAAAAAGCCCCTCTGTTCAATCCGCCACGCCGCCGTCCCCTCGGGATGCCGCCGCCCCAGCTTCAGGTCTTTTACCGCTTTCTACTTCACCGTATACCAGAACTTGGCGCTCCGCACCTTGCCGTCCTTCAGCTTGAACTTGGTCATCACGCCGTACTTCCCCTTTTTCGGCATCTCCAGGTCGGCGCCGAAGCCGGCCCCCATCCCTGACATCCCCGCCATTGCCATCAGGTCCTTGGTCTGCTCCGACTTGTCCGGGGCCATGATCTTTACAGTCACTGCCCCCTCGGAAAGATTCTTGCCGCTCCTGGCGTCGGTAAACTCCACCATGATGTGGTGGGTCTCCTTCATCCCTGCCGGCTTTGCCATCTTCAGCTCCTTCATCCGCTCATCCATGCTGATGATCATGAAGGAAGCCTTCACCCCGTCAACCACCTCTTCATGGGCGACGCCTGCCTTGTGTCCCATGTGCTCCATTCCCTTCATGGAGCCGTGCTCCATGGCGGCGAAAGATGCCAGCGGGGTGGCGAGGGCAAGGGTTGCTGCTGCGATGATCAGTGCGAGTTTTTTCATGCTTCATTCTCCTTTGTGTTTTTGTAGGGGCAAACCTTGTGTTTGCCCAAAAGGCGGGCGATCACAAGGATCGCCCCTACCGTTCACCGATTCACCGATTCACGGATTCTCAATGCTTCATCCCGCTGTACTGCAATCTCCCCTTCTTCAGATCCCGCTTCTTCATCAGGACGAAGATCACCGGGGTCATGATCAGGACGTGGATCGCCGAGGAGATCATCCCGCCGATCATCGGGGCCGCGATCGGCTTCATCACATCGGCGCCGGTGCCGCTGGACCACATGATCGGCACGAGACCCAGGAGCGCCACCGCCACGGTCATCAGCTTCGGCCGCAGCCTTAAGACCGCCCCCTCGAAGGTGGCGTCGTAGATGTCCTGCTCGGTGCACGGGCCGTTGATGAGCTTCTTGTCGAGGGCCTCGTGCAGGTAGATGACCATCACCACCCCGGTCTCCACCGCCACCCCGTAGAGGGCGATGAAGCCGACCCAGACCGCCACCGACATGTTATAGCCGAGGAGCTTGACCAGGTACACCCCTCCCACCAGGGCAAACGGCACCGAGAGCATGACCATGCTCGCCTCCAGGGCGGAATGGAAGGTGAAGTAGAGGAGGATGAAGATGATCACCATCCCCAGCGGCACCAGGAGCTGGAGCCGCTTCTTGGCGCGGATCTGGTTCTCCCACTG
>JAMPXD010000137.1 GCA_023701365.1 Geobacteraceae bacterium | reverse complement strand
CCCTTGCCGGGGGTGCGGGCGTCCATGAAGAAGACGTAGGCCTGGCCGTCGTGGACCTTGTGGTGATAGAGCATGGTGTGCTTGGCGGTGTACATGCAGCAGATCTTGGAGCAGTAGCTGATTCCTTTTTCTCTGGCCCGGGAGCCGACGCACTGGACGAACACCACCTGTTTCGGCTCTCTGCCGTCGGAGGGGCGCTGGATCTTGCCGCCGGTGGGGCCGGAGGCACTGGCTAACCGCTCGAAGGTGAGGCCGTCGATCACGTCGGGGATCTCTCCGTAGCCGAATTCGCCGTACCCCTGGATCGGGGAGCCGGCGGGCCGGGGGCCGATGTCGTAGAGGCTGAAGCCGGTGGCGACGACGATGGCGCCGACCGGTTCGACGATCAGCCGGTCCTCCTGCTCGAAGTCGATGGCGCCGGGGCCGCAGACCTTCTGGCAGACCCCGCACTTGCCGCTCTTGAACCTGGTGCAGTGCTCCCGGTCGATCACCGGGGTGTTGGGGACCGCTTGGGGAAACGGGACGTAGATGGCGGGGCGGGTGCCGAGGTCGCGGTCGAAGGTGTTCTTGATCTTCTTCTGCGGGCACTTGGCGGAGCAGACGCCGCAGCCGGTGCATTTGTCCATATCGACGCTTCGCGCCTTGTTCCTGATGGTGACCTGGAAGTTGCCGATGTAGCCGTCGACGCTCTCGATCTCTGAGTAGGTGTGGAGGGTGATGTTCGGGTGGTTGGCGACATCGACCATCTTGGGGGTCATGATGCACTGGGAGCAGTCGAGCGTCGGGAAGGTCTCGGAGAGCTGGGCCATGTGGCCGCCGATGGAGGGCTCCCGTTCGACCAGCAGCACCTGGTGGCCGCAGTCGGCGATGTCCAATGCCGCCTGGATCCCGGCGATGCCGCCGCCGATCACCAGTGCCCGCTTGGTGATCGGCACGGTGATCGGGACGAGCTTTCTGTTCTTCTTGACCCGCTCCACCAGCATGGTGACGATCTCGCTCGCCTTGGCCGTCGCTTCTTCCCGGTCCTCGTGGACCCAGGAGCAGTGCTCGCGGATGTTGGCCATCTCGCACAGGAAGGGGTTCAGGCCGGCCGCTTTGGCGGCGTTTCTGAAGGTCTTCTCGTGCATCCGCGGGGAGCAGGCGGCCACTACCACGCCGTCCAGGCTGTGCTCGGCGACCGCCTTCTTCAGCAGGTTCTGCCCCGGGTCGGAGCACATGTATTTGTAGTCGCAGGCCATGGCGACGCCGGGAATCCGCGCCGCTGCTGCCGCCACCCGTTCCACGTCAACCGTTCTCGATATGTTCTCGCCGCAGTGGCAGACGAATACGCCGATTCTGGACATCTATAAATTCCTTTTTGCCACAGAGGTCACAGAGGACACGGAGAAAACCTGAGGCCTTTAAAAACCTGGCTCTCGCAAAGCCGCAAAGAAAAATCAAACCAACTGCCTTTTTGATTTCCTAAACCCAAAAAATAGGTTTTTTAGGTTTTGCCTTTCTTTGCGTCTTGGCGTCTTTGCGTGAGACAGTCTTTCAGGTTTTGCCTTCCCTCTGTGCTCTCCGTGGCTCTGTGGCGGAGTTATAAAAGGTTTTTCTCTTTCATCAGCCCCATGGGGCCGAGGTTCCTCGATGCAGCATCGTCCTCATATATGCGAAGAATGCCCAATCGCTCAACACGCTCCAGCAGAGACTTCAGAATATACCCGGTGAAGAGCCCCGTCGGTATCCCCGCCATGAGAAGAACAGGGAGATAGAAAAAGATCGATTTGTTCTGCAGCAGCAGAAAAGCCGCCAGCAACTGTCCCATATTATGGCCGACAGCGCCTGCCATGCTTATTCCTATCACACTGAAGCAGTCGCTGTATTTCAACAAAAGAGCCATGATCAGCGTGCTGCTAACGGCCCCGGTCAGGCTCAGCAGGAAACCCGGCGACAGGAAAACGCCGCCGATCAGGGAGCCGAGGAGAACCCGCGCCACCGCCACGGTCACCCCGTCCCGGGCGCCATAGGAGTGCAAGGCGATCAGCGTCACCATGTTGGCCAGACCCAGCTTCACCCCCGGGATCGGCAGGGGAACGGGAACCATCCCTTCCACCACATGAAGGACCGTGCCCATGGCGATCAGCACCGAAAGAAATACCAGCCTGCGCGTGTTGAACATTTCTCGGATCGCCTCAATTCACCGGGTCACGGCATCCACCGGGGCCGCGCCCTCGACATGGATCACCGTCTCTCCCGGGACACAGACTATCGACTCCCCGGGATTTTCTATCCACCCCTGCTTGATACAGATCCGCTCCGGACAGGGGGCGTCCACCATGCGGACCCTTTTCCCCTCCACCTCCACGGTGGCCGGTCCAAGTCGGCCGGAGACCAGAAAGGTCGTCTTCCCGCCACCGGGCGAAAGATCTATTTTCCGGACAATCTTCCCCTGCGCACTGATAACGGCCCCGACAGAGGCTGCCTTGCCCGAGGAAAGGGAGGAGCGGTAATAGAATAGCGCCACGGAAAGAATGGCGATGAGCAGGATCCCTGCCGCCAGATACCTATCGGCCCTGGTCATGGCGATACCCCTCTCCGGCCTTTACCTCTACCCGCCCCCGAAGGCCGGGGGTGTGCAGGATGCGCCCGTCGTCGGCGACCAGGAAGAGATCCACCCCCTCCAGTTTTTCCGCCAGTTCCAGGGCCTTTTCCGGCTTGAGCACAAAAAATACGGTCGACAGGACATCGGCCAGGCCGGCGTCCGCCGTCACTGCGGTGACGCTCATGTTTTCCGCCGCCGGATAGCCGGTGCGGGGGTCAAGGATATGATGCCAGCGTTTTCCCCCGGCCTCGAAATAGCGGTAATAATCGCCCGAGGTAACGGCCGCCGAGTCCTCCAGGGCGAGCACGGCGGTAAGGGCGTCCGCCTTGCGGGGGTCCTTGATGCCGATTCGCCAGGGAATATCGCGCCTGCTTTTTCCCAGCACCCGGATGTTCCCCCCCGCGTCTATCAGGGCTTTTTCAATGCCATGTCTTTTCAGTGCCTGAATCGCCTTTTCCGTGGCATACCCCTTTGCCACGGCGCCCAGGTCCAGTTTCATCCCCGCTTTCCGCAGGAAGACCGTCTGCTCCCGTTCGTTGACCACCAGGTCCTTGCTGCCGACAAGCGCAAGGGCCTCGCCAAGTCTGCCTGGCGGCGGCACCTGCGGATCGTTGCGGCCGAAACCCCACAGATCCATGACCGGCCCGATGGTTACATCGAAGGCCCCTTCGCTCAGGCTATGATATTTTTTGGCCAGCGTCAGCATGGCGATGACATCTTTATCCGCGCTGACCGGCTTCAACCCGGCCTGTTCATTGATGCGGCAGACATCGCTGATACGGTAGGCGGTCGTTCCCGGTTGCGGGAAGCCGTCGGCGAGGTCGGCTATGCGGTGCATTTCGGCATAGGCTGCCGCCACCGCTTCCCTGAGTTTATCGGCGTCTTTGCCGTACACCCTGATGCTGACCAGGGTATCCATCAGGAACTGGTCGCTCTTGTATTCCCTGGTCCGCTGGCCGAGCAGCAGGCCGGCGCTGACGGCTCCCAGCAGCAGGCAGACCAGGGCGAATAAAGCCCGTTGCTTCCTCATCAGGCGCAGGCTTTGCAGTGCTCACATCCCGAATTGGCGGCTTCCTTGATCTCCAGCACCACATCCTCGGAGAGCGGCGGGATCTTGTCGATCGCCTTCGTCGGGCATTTGGCGGCGCAGATGCCGCAGTTGCTGCATTTGTCGTAATCGATCACGGCCACGCTGCCGTTTCCGGCGGGCACCAGATGAACCGCGTCTTCGGGGCAGTTCTTTTCGCAGATCCGGCATTTGATGCAGGCGACCGCACAGGCGGCCTTCGCCTCCTTGGCCTTGTCCGTGTTGACGCAGCGCACGTTCACCAGATGGGACACGCCGACCAGCTTCAGAATCTGTTGCGGGCATTCCAGCACGCATTTGTTGCAGCCGGTGCAGAGGTAATAATCGACCACCGGCAGTCCGTCGGCCCCCATCTGTATCGCCCCGAAAGGGCAGGCCCGGGAACAGGAGCCCTGCATCACGCAACCGGTGTTGCAGGCCTTCGGCCCCCTGAATTTTTTCAGGACGGCGTGGCAGTCGCTGATTCCCTTGTAGCGGTATGACATCCTTGCATGACCCACCCCCCCCTGACAGAGGAGCTGCGCCACCTTGCGCTCTTCATAATCGGAGACCTCGGTCCCCAGGATCGCCGCGATCTTTTCATAGAGGGAGAGCCCTCCCGGGGAGCAGGCGCTCGGATTCACCGTCCCCGCCACCACGGCTTCGGCGAAACCCGCGCATCCCGGTTGGCCGCAGGCGCCGCAGTTGGCGCCGGGCATGACCTGGAGCAGGGCTTCCACCCTGGGATCGACTTCCACGGCGAACTTTCTGCTGGAGATCCCCAGCACGATCCCGAAGATCGCCCCCATGCACGCCAGACTTATTACCGCAACCAGCATCTGTCATACCTCCCTGCCTTGTTTGGCAGTCCGTTAGATGAGACCGGAAAAACCCAGAAACGACATCGACATCAGCGCGCCGATTACGAGAGCGATCGGGGTTCCCTGCATGCACTCGGGAATGTCCGCGTCTTCCAGTCTTTCCCGAATCCCCGACATCAATATCAGGGCCAGGGTGAATCCGGCCGCGTGGCTGAGGCTGTGCACCACCGCCTTGCCCAGTGTATATTCCTTCTGGATGTTGAGAATGGCGACTCCCAGCACCGCGCAGTTGGTGGTGATCAGCGGCAGATAGATCCCCAGCGCCTTGTACAGCGCGGGGCTGTATTTTTTTATCACCATCTCCACGAACTGCACCAGGGCCGCTATTACCAGGATGAACGCCACGGTCTGCAGGTAGCCGATGTTGAACGGTTTCAGGATATAGCTCTGGATGGCCCAGGTGATCGCCCCGGCCAGCACCAGCACGAACGAAACCGCTCCCCCCATCCCCAGCGAGGCGCTGAGTTTCTTCGAGACCCCCAGGAACGGGCAGATCCCCAGGAACTGGGAGAGGACGATGTTGTTGATCAATACGGCGCTGACGATGATTATGAAGTAATCCTGCATCTGGCGAACTCTCCTTTGCTAGGCGGTCTTTTTCTGGATCTTGTTCAGGAAACCGAGGAGGCAGCCGAGCGTGATGAAACCTCCCGGCGGCAGGATCATCAGGATGGCCGGCACGTTCTCCGGCAGGACGGCAATGCCGAAAAACGTGCCGCCGCCCAGCACTTCCCTGACCGAGCTGACAATTACCAGCGCCAGCGTGAAACCGAGCCCCATGCCGAGGGCGTCGAGAATCGAGGGGAGAATGGTGTTCTTGTTGGCAAAGGCCTCGGCCCGCCCGAGGATGATGCAGTTGACCACAATGAGGGGGATGAATATCCCCAGGGCCTTGTACAGTTCCGGGGTAAAGGCGTGCATCAGGAGGTCGGTCATGGTCACGAAGGCGGCGATGATCACGACATAGGCGGGAATCCTGACGCTGTCCGGGATGATGTTGCGCATGGCGGAAATCACGATATTCGACGCCAGGAGGACGCCGGTGAACGCGACCCCCATGCCGAGGCCGTTATCCACGGAAGTGGTAATGGCCAGTGAAGGACAGCACCCCAGCACGAGGCGGAACAGCGGGTTTTCCCGGACTATTCCCTTGGTAAATTCGTTCATCAGGCTCATCGGCAATACCTCCACGACAATTTCTACTTAGTTTCTGTCCGGAGTTTCCGGATGGAAACTACTTGCTCCTGGCGAAGTTGGCGGCGAAGTGCTCCCGTGCCGCGTTAACGCCCTTTGTGACTGCCCTCGACGTTATGGTGGAGGCGGTTATGGCCTGGATCTGGATTTCCTTGACCGGCGCGGTCTTGGTCACCTCCAGAGGCGCGGCGGCGTTCTTGTCCCGGTATCTGTCCTGGAAAAACTTATCCTTGGCTTTGGCCCCCAGCCCCGGGGTTTCCGACTGATTCAACACCTTGATGGCGGTTATCTTCGCGGCGGCGATGTCGAAGCCGGCGAGTATGCTGATCGGTCCGCTGTATCCCTTGGTCTCGACCGCATAGATGACCCCGACTGGCGAGCCGTCCCGGTAAGCGATGTTCACCTCTTTCACCGCCGGGTCGTGGCTCTCCCGCAGGTAGCTGGCGGTCTCGTTTTCCACTTTGTCCGCCTGGGGATAGACCTCCTTGAAACTGTTGATCTTGTTCTGCAGGATCTGTTTTTCGATGAGGGGATTCGTCAGGCTGAAGACATAGCCGACACCCAGGCCGGCAACACCGGAAATCACCAGGAGGAAAGCGCCCAATTTGATGATGTCACGCATGGCTCTTCACCCCTCCGAATACCCGGGCTCTGGTGTAACGGTCGATCAACGGCGTCGCGACGTTCATCAGGAGGATGGAGTAGGCGACCCCCTCCGGGTACCCCCCCTTGAGACGGATCAGGACGACCAGCGCCCCGCAACCCGCGCCGAAAATGACCCTGCCGAGCTTTGTTACCGGACTGGTCACCCAGTCGGTGGCCATGAAAAACGCCCCGAGAAAAAGCCCCCCCGCGAACAGGTGAAAGAGCGGATACCAGAGCCCCTCCCCTTTGACCGCGGCCACGACCGAGGTGAGGACGAAGACCGTGCCCAGGAAGCTGCCGGGGATGCGCCAGTCTATATGTTTCCGGTACAGCAGGTAGATTCCCCCCAACAGGATGGCCAGGGCGCTTGTCTCCCCGAGGCTACCGGTGATATTCCCCACAATGAGGTGGCCGATGGTGGGGAGATTCTCCCCAAGCCCCTCCTTCATGATGCCGAGCGGGGAAGCGGAGCTGACGCCGTCGATGGGGTTGACCCAGGTGGTCATGGCCACCGGGAAGGAAGCCAACAGGAACGCCCTGCCGATCAATGACGGGTTGAAGATATTCTGGCCGAGCCCGCCGAACAGGTGCTTCGCGATCACGATGGCGAAAGCGGAGCCGAGCGCCGCCATCCAGAGCGGCAGGGTCGGTGGGAGACAGAACGCGAGCAACAGGCCGGTCACGATGGCGCTGTATTCCCTCGGTGTTTCCTTTTTCATCACCTTCAGACAGGCAAGCTCGGCAACGTAGGCGCTCACCGTGCAGGCGAGGATGACCAGCAGCGCCGGCAGGCGGAAAAAGTAGATGGCGGCGGCAAGCGCCGGGCCAAGCGCTATGAGCACATCCCGCATGGCCGCCGGGACGCTGTCCGGGCTGACCATGTGCGGAGATGAGGTTACGAGCAGCAGGTCGTCCTGGTGTGTCATTCCTTCCCATCCTCCATTTGAAAAACTACTGCGGGGCCGACCGGCGGCGTTGCCGCTCGCTAGGCCGCCTTGGGCTTGGACGCCAGAACAGCCTGTTTCGCCCTGCGGATATACTGGATCAGCTGGATCTTGGCGGGGCAGCTGTAGACGCAGGAACCGCATTCGATACAGCTCATCACATCGCTTTTTTCCGCTTCTTCCCAGGCGCTTCGTTTCGCCATCTTGACCAGGGAGGTCGGTTCGAGGAAGGCGGGGCAGACATCGATGCATTTGGCGCAGCGCACGCAGGCGTACTCCCGGGCCTCCCGCGCCGCCTCCCTCCTCAGGACCACGATGCCGGAAGAACCTTTCACTACCGGCAACTGGTCGGAAAAAACGGTCTTCCCCATCATCGGCCCGCCGGCGATGATTTTCTCAATCTCCCCGCTATAGCCGCCGCACTGGGCGATCAGCTCGTGGAACAGGGTCCCGATTCTCACCAGGAAGTTGGCGGGCTTACGGATGCCGGAACCGCTCACGGTGACGTATCTTTCGATGAGGGGAGTCCCTTTCTCCACGGCATCGGCTATGGCCGCCGCCGTCCCCACGTTGTTGACTATCACCCCCACGGCCAGGGGAAGGGCGCCGGCCGGCACCTGCTTCCCGGTGCAGGCGTAGATCAGCTGTTTTTCGGAGCCCTGGGGATACTTTTCCCTGAGAACCACGACGCTGATGTTGTCGGCGGCGGCTGCGGCCTGCTCCATGAGGGAGACGGCATCCATCTTGTTGTCTTCGATGGCTATTACCCCCCTGTCGCAGCCGACGCTCCGCATTATGTACTGCAGGCCCGCCACGATCCGCTCGGGCCGCTCCAGCATCAGGCGATGATCCGCGGTAATATAGGGTTCGCATTCCACCCCGTTCAGGATCACGGCCTCGATCCTTTTCCCCTCGACCGGGCTGTATTTGACGTGTGCCGGAAAGGTCGCCCCCCCCAGGCCGACGATGCCGGCATCGGATATGATCTGCCTGATCTCCCCGGCATCCAGGAGAGCCGGGTCGCCGGCGGGCCGCACCGAGTCGGCCCATTCCTCCTTGCCGTCATTTTCGATGACGATGCAGGGGACAAAGCTCCCCCCCGGATGCTCCCTGAGGTCAATGGCGACCACTTTGCCGCTCACGCTGGCATGGATGGGGGAGGAAACGAAACCCTTCCCCTCCCCTATCCGCTGCCCTTTCTTCACCTCTTCGCCGACCACCACCAGCGGCGCGCACGGGGCGCCGATATGCTGCGACAGGGGGATGTACACCCTGTCCGGAACGGGGGCGGGTATCGTCTCCAGGCCGCAGGTCATCTCCTTATGGCCGACCAGGTGAATACCACCCTTGAAGGTAGCTTTTCTCATCCGTTTTTCACTCCCGAGATAATTTCTCTTCTAGAATCGCGCCTGTTCGACAACCATGAGCACCGTCACAACAGCCAGCATCGCCCCCGCGCTCGCCAGATCGGCACGGGAAAACCTGAGCTCCCGCATTCTTGTCCTCCCCTTCCCCCCCCTGTAGCATCTGGCCTCCATGGCCGTTGCCAGCTCATCCCCCCTGCGGAGGGCGCCGGCAAAGAGAGGCACCAGGAGCGGCAGCTGGCCCCTGGCCCTTTGCAGCAGGTTGCCGGTGTTGAACGCCGCGGACCGGGACGACTGGGCCTTGATGATCCTGTCGGCTTCCTCAACCAGCGTCGGGATGAATCTCAGGGCCAGTGACATCATCAAGGCGATCTCATGGACCGGGACGCCGATCCGGTTCAGCGGCTGCAACAGCTTCTCCACCCCGTCCGTGAGGGAAAGCGGGGTCGTGGTGAAGGTAAGAAGCGACGTGCCGCTCACCAGCAGGACCAGCCTCAGGACCATCTTTGCGGAGAGGTCGAGCCCCTCCCGGGAAACGTGCCGGAGAATACCCTGCCCGGAAACGGGGGCGCCTTCGGCGAAGAAAAGGTTCAGGACCACCGCAAAGGCGGCAAGGCAGAGGATCGGCTTCATCCCCCGCAACGAATCCGCTACCGGCTTTCCCGCCCCTTTTGCAGCCATGAGGGTAAACAGGATGAGAACCAGAAAAGCGGGGTAGCTCTCAACAACAAACACGGCCGCCATGAAAATCATGGCCAGGGCTATCTTGGTCCTCGGGTCCGACCTGTGAACGACCGATTGCCCCGGGAAGTACCGCCCCATGGTCATCCCTTTCAGCATGGCTTCCCTTTCTCCCCGGTTTCCTGCCCCAGACCCGTTTCAGCTCAGCCCCGGCTTCCGCCACGGTCAGTACGCGGTCGTTTATTTCCGGAATCGCCTTTTTCAGCTTCATCATGAAGTAGGTAATCTGCGGCGCCGCCATCCCGGCGCTTTCGAGCGCCCCCACGTCAAGCAGCACCTCCCTGGTTCGCCCCTCCATGGCAACGGCGCCGTTTTTCAGGATGACCACCCGGTCGGCCAGGCGGACGAAGTCCTCCATGTTGTGCGATACCAGCAGGAGCGTTAAGCCATGCTCCCTGCGCAGCTTCTCCAGGAGCTCCAGGATCTCCCGGCGCCCTTGAGGATCGAGGCCCGCGCCGGGTTCGTCGAGGACCAGGATTTCGGGGCGCATGACCAGTGCCCCGGCGATGGCGACCCGCCTCTTCTGGCCGCCGGACAGAGCGAACGGGGACCTGCCGAGGAGCTCCTCGCCAAGCCCGACCGCATGCAGTGCCTCCCGGACACGTCTATCGCTATTTGCAATGCTCATGCCAGTTCCGGACAAGCCGAAGGCGATCTCCTTGAACACCGTCTCCTCGAATAACTGCTGCTCCGGGTATTGGAACACCATGCCGACCTCTCGGCGCACCTCCCTGAGGTCGCGTGCCGCAATGTCCACCCCGTTGACCGTTATCCTGCCGCTGGTCGGTTGCAGGAGTCCGTTCAGGTGCCGGATCAGGGTCGTCTTCCCCGACCCCGCATGCCCCGCGATCCCCACGCACTCCCCCCTGGCGACAGCGAGCGTTATGCTGCGCAGCGCCGTCTGCTCGAAAGGGGTTCCCCGCAGGTACAGATGGGAGAGCTCTTCAATTCTGACGAACATCAGCCCCTCCGCCGCAATAAAGCGCCAGCAGCGCCTCTACCGCATCATCCGGGTCCAGGACCCCGCCGGGGAGGTCGAAACCCTCCCGGTTCAGCAGCTCGAACAGCTCCGTCACCGGCGGCAGATCGAGCCCCGCCTCTCTGATCCCGGACCCGTTGGAGAAGACCTCTCCCGGCCT
>JAMPXD010000136.1 GCA_023701365.1 Geobacteraceae bacterium | reverse complement strand
GGCTGACCAGGATATATTTTCCGTGGCGTTTCGCCGGCTTGTACTCGGCGGGGAGAGGCGAATAGTTCCTGATCTCCTCGATCTTTTCGGGGACCTTGATGGTCATGCCGGGATAGACGTGGCGGCGGTCGATCCGGTTGAAGCGGGCGACGTGCACCCACTCCTTTCCGAACATGGACTCCAGGTTGTCCTCGGGCCTGATGAAGCGGGGCTTCCAGGGGATGGAGTCCTGGCTCGGAAATTCGATCCTGGACAGGTCTTCCTTGGCGGGGTCGGCAGGAGAAGCGCCCGGCTCGGAGGTGGCGGCCGGCTTATAGACGATGACACCGAGAATCAACAGGGCGAGCAGAAAGAAGAGTATCTTGCGCAGCATGAGTACCGTTTCCGTGATTTGAGAAGTCAACTTAAACGTTGAAAATATCACGATTCGGCAAAATGGTCAACAAGAGGGGTTTTATCTGTGGCAAAACAACTAGGTTTGCCTGCATTGCTCGGTTGCAAGGCAGATTAGCCCTTGCCAATACCGAACCTCTCGGCCAGTATCTCTTCCACAGCGGTGTAAGGGTCCGTGCGGCGCGTCATCATCCCCTCCATGACCGCGCGGAACCTGCCGTTCACATGGATATGGCCGTAGACCTCGGCAAACAGCCGCTCCTTCAGGATATCCAGAAAGAGCGAGGCGTTCTTCTCCTCCAGGAAATGGTTGATCGCGCCGGAGCTGTGGAGGTATTGCCGGTGCGCCTCCAGTTCGCTGACCAGCTCCTCTATCCCGCGGTTGCGGGAGGCCTCGGTCTTCAGCACCTTCGGCCGCCACCCCCGGTCCTTGTCCGGGTTCATCTCCAGCATGACGGCGAGATCGCGCACGGTCCGGTCAGCTTCGTCCCGGTCCGCCTTGTTGACCACGAAAACATCGCCGATCTCCAGGATCCCCGCCTTGATCGCCTGGATGTCGTCCCCCAGCCCGGGGACCATCACCACCACGGTGGTGTGGGCCATCCGGACGATGTCGATCTCGTCCTGCCCCACCCCGACTGTCTCGATGATGACGACCTCCATTCCCATGGCGTCCAGGACGTTCACCACGTCGCCGGTGGAGCGGGAAATCCCCCCCAGATGACCGCGGGTGGCGAGGCTGCGGATAAAGACGCCATCGTCGTCGGCATGGCGGTTCATCCTGATCCGGTCGCCGAGGATCGCCCCGCCGGTGAAGGGGCTGGTCGGGTCGACAGCGACGATCCCGACCCTCTTCCCCTGCTTGCGGTAGGCAGCGGTGAGCTGGTCCACCAGGGTCGATTTGCCCGCCCCCGGCGGCCCGGTTATCCCGATGACATAAGCGCTGCCGGTGTGGGGATAGAGCAGCTTCAGTTCATCCACGGCGCTCCGCAGGCCGTCGTCGATATCCCGCATCAGCCGGGCCGCGGCCCGGACCTCACCCTGCAGGACCCTCTCAGCTAAAGACATCGCTAGTTCCTTCCACTGTGTTTTCCATTGCCCGCCTGTTCAGCGTTGTCGCGAACAGGGCGGTGAAGCCGGCGGCTTCCAGGGCGCAGCCGTTTTTCAGGTCGATATCCTCCGCCGCATTGACCCCCTTCTTCGCCATGGCCAGGGCGTCGGGATCGTTAGCGGCGATTCTCTCGGCAAAGGCGGTGACCGCCGGCCAGAATTGATCGACTCCGAAGACCCGGTCCACCAGCCCCATCCGCAGGGCATCCGCCGCACCGTAGGGATCGGAGGTCATGAAGATCTCCCGCGCCAGGTTCTTGCCGACCAGCCGGGGGAGCTTCTGGGTGCCACAGAAGCCGGTGATGATCCCCAGCTTTGCCCCGGGATGGGCTATCACCAGTGCCTCGCTGGCAAGCCGGATGTCGCAGGCCAGGGCCAGGTCGCACCCTCCCCCCATGGTGATCCCGTTCAGGGCGCCGATGACCGGCTTCGGGCACTCCTCCATGGCGGCGAACAGGGACTGGCCCAGCTCGGCGAATGCCAGGGCCTCAGCCGGGGCGAACCGCACCATCTGGCCGATGTCCGCCCCCACCGCAAAGGAGTCGCCCGGATGGCCGGTGATGACGATGCAGACCGCTTCCCGGTCGGCCTCCAGTTCGGCGACGGCGCGCTTCAGCTCCCGCAGGGTGTTGATGGTCAGCTTGTTGAAGCGGCTACCGGAACCCATGAGGATGTAACCGACGCGGTTGCTGATCTCTATGTGGAGTTTTTTATAGGGCATTGATTGTGTACTTGTAGGGGCGAGGCATGCCTCGCCCGCATATTTTGGGCGACGCATGCGTCGCCCCGGTTACGCCCGTGGCCGGACGTTCTCTCTGACCCAATTGACCAGGTCCTCGGTCGAGGTGCCGGGGGTGAACACCTCCTTGATGCCGGCGCTCTTCAGGCCGGGGATGTCGTCGGCAGGGATGACGCCGCCGGCAAAGAAGACGATGTCGTCCGCCTGTTTCTCCTTCAGCAGGTCGCTGACCCGGGGAAGCAGGGTGTTGTGGGCGCCGGACAGGATGGAAAGTCCGATGCAGTCAACGTCTTCCTGGATGGCGGCGGACACGATCTGTTCCGGGGTCTGGTGGAGCCCGGTATAGATAACCTCGAATCCCGCATCCCGGAAGGCCCGGGCAATGATCTTCGCCCCCCGGTCATGACCGTCCAGCCCCGGTTTTCCCACAAGTATGCGCAACTTTCTCTCAGCCATAATGTTCTCCTTACCTCATAGATAAACGGCAAATTTAAAAAAGTAGGGGCGGGTCTTGTGCCCGCCCAGATTCGGGCAACCACAAGGGTTGCCCCTACTTTTCGATCCCGACCCGGGCCGGCACCCCTGTCTTGTAGTAATGCTTCACCTCGCGCATTTCGGTGACCAGATCGGCCGCCTCGATGATCCGCTGGTCGGCATTCCTGCCGGTCAGCACCAGCTCGACCGTTGCGGGCTTGGTCCCGATCAGCGCCAGGACCTCCTCCACGCTGAGCAGACCGAACGACACGGCGCCGTTGATCTCGTCGAGGATCACCAGGTCGTAGCGGCCGCCGGCCAGGGCCTCGCCCGCCATCTGCAGGGCCTCGCCGGCCAGCCGCTTGTCCTCGGGATCGGGGTTCTCCCGGTTGACCCACCCTTCCCGGCCGGTCTGGATGATGGTCAGGTATGGGGCGAGCCGCGGCGCCGCCAGATGCTCGCCGTAGGGGCCGCCCCCCTTCATGAACTGGATCATGCAGACCATCAGCTCCCGCCCGGCGGCCCGCAGAGCCAGCCCGAGGGCGGCGGTGGTCTTCCCCTTGCCGTTGCCGGTATAGACCTGTATTTGTCCCTGTTCCAGTTTCATTTCATCTCCCCTTGAACCGCGCCTCCCGCTTCTCGACGAAGGCGGTCATCCCCTCTTTCTGGTCCTCGGTGGAAAAACAGACGGCGAACGCGTCCCGCTCCATGAGACAGGCGTTGCGCAGATCCACGTCGTAGCCCGCGTCGATCACCTCTTTGGCGAGCTTCAGGGAGAGCAGCCCGCGGCTGCAGATCTTTTTCAGCAGTGCCGCTGCCTGGGGGAGAAGGTCGGCCTCGGGAGCCAGCCGATTCACTAGGCCGATATCGAGCGCCTCCCGTGCCCTGATCCTGGCACCGGTGAAGATCATCTCCTTGGCCTTCGACTTGCCGATCAGCCGGGGGAGGCGCTGGGTGCCGCCGAACCCGGGGATGATCCCCAGCCGGATCTCCGGGGCCGCGAACAGCGCGGTCTCCGCGGCTACGATGAAGTCGCAGGCCATGGCCAGCTCCAGGCCGCCGCCAAAGGCGGCCCCCCTGACCGCGGCGATTACCGGCTTGCCGGCCTTCTCTGCCGCAAACATCACCTTCTGGCCCAATTCCGCGAACCTTCCCGCCTCCAGCGGGGTCATCCGGAGCATCTCGCCGATATCTGCGCCCGCGCAGAAATTCTTCCCCGCCCCGGTCAGCAGAATGCCGTGCACCGACTCATCGTCCCTGAGGCGCAGAAAGGCAGCCAGCAACGCGTCCAGGGTGTACCGGTTCAGGACGTTGTTGACCTCGGGACGGTTCAGGGTCAGAACCGCAATCTCCCCGTCATGCTGTATCTGTACCGATTTCCCGGACACGGCGAGCTCCTCTTTTAGCGGGAGTAAAATCACGTTGAGTGGGAAATATACCAAGACGACCGTTTCACTGTCAAGGGCAATCCGCCACTATATAACAATTTTTTATTTTGGTTAAAATTGCCAGCCCCGCCTCCTCCCCGATTAATCTTGCTTGACAGAAGCGTCGCCATTTGGTATCAGTAGAGTCGTCCGGGCGATTAGCTCAGCGGGAGAGCACTGCCTTCACACGGCAGGGGTCGCTGGTTCGAACCCAGCATCGCCCACCAAGAAAAACAAAGGGGTTAGCCGATCAGGCTGACCCCTTTGTTTCATTGATTCTCACTTGCCTCTAACATTGATGACGTCGTATGTAAATTCTCCCACCAGCGACAGAGGGGTGCAGGCCAGTGTCGCTCTCGCTACCATTTCCCCTGCACGACCAGCAGGGCGGAGTTGCCGCTGACCAGCGGCACCAGCGCGACCTTGCTCCCCCGTGCGTGATAGCCGGTGACCACCCGGCCGCACAACTCCCCCAGTGCTGCGCCGAGGACGACGTCGCTCGCCCAGTGCTCATCCTGATAGATGCGGGAAAAACCGACGAATGCGGCTGCGCCGTAATAGAGGAGCTTGGCGGGGATGCCTTCGGAAGTGGCGGCCAGCACCGAGGCGATGGCGAAGGAGCTTGCCGTGTGGAGCGAGGGGAGCGACTCATAGTCGGATCTGAACTGGAACGGCCGGAAGCTCCCCTTGTCACCGGCGACAGAGGGGCGCCCCCGGCCGATCGCCTCCTTCAGGAGAAAACCGGAGGCATCGGCGAGGAGGGCCGCCTCCCCCAGCATCTCCCCGGTTTCCCGCCATTTGGGGGAGCCGGCCACGACCCCCCCGCCGTACACGGCCGCCGCCACGCCGAGGTGGAGGAACGGGTTGCCGATGATGCTGCCGGCATCGGCTGCCGCGTTGAGGGCGCCGCTGCGGTTGGCCTGCACCTTGTCCCTGATGTCGGCATCGAACAGATAGGTCAGGCCGACCGCCCCGGCCACGGCAAGGGTGCCGGCCAGCCCGTGGTTTTCCACGTCCAGGGGGGTCTTCACAAGCTCCAGCGCCTCGTCGCCGAGCCGTGCCGCCTCCTGCTTGAGGGCGTCAGCACTGGTGAAGATACTGTCCGCGGCCATGGCCCGGGAAGCGAGCAGCATCAGGCAGATCAGGTTCACTATGACCAGGCGCGCCACGCTCACCCTTTCCGCCACAGCGGCAGCAGCATGCGCCCGGCTTCCCGCCAGCGGTCCCTCTCCTCTTCGGGTATTTTATCCAGGTGCTCCAGGATGAAGGCGGCGAAGACAGAGATGAAAAATGCCGTCACCGTGGACAGGATGACGATGAGGGACCGTTTCGGCTTGCTCTTCATGGTCGGGACAACCGCATCATCCAGGACCTGCAGGGAGGAGGAATCCTTCGCCTCGGACAGCTTCGCTATCTCGTTCTGCTTGGTCAGCTGCTCGTAGATCGCCTCCTGGGTCTTCAGCTCCCGCATCCTTCTCAGGTACTCAAGGCCGAGGTTGGGGACGCTTCCCACGGTCGGTATCCCGTCGCCGCTGCTCCCACTCCCGGTGAGGCCTCCCAGTTGGCTGCGCAGTTTCCCGACGGCTGCCTGCAGCACTCTGACCTCCGGGCTCTCGTCGGTCTGGTAGCTTCTCAGGGAGGCGAGCTGCACCTCCTTGGAGATTATTTCCGCCTTCAGCCTGGCAATACCCTCGATGGAGGCAACGGCCTGGGAGTCGACCTTGATAGCCTTGTACTTCTCCTGGAATGACTTGAGTGCCTCCTCGGCGCTCTTCAGATCGCCCCGCACGACCTCAAGACGTTTTTCCAGAAACGCCCTCTCCGTACCCGCCTTCGACAGGTTCAACTGGACGCTCTTCCGCCCCAGCTCCTCCACAAAGTTGTTTGCCAGGGCTGCCGCCAGCTTGGGGTCCTTGTTCTCGGCGGTGACTGAGATGATGCCGTCCTTCCCCGCCTGCATCTTGACCATGGCACCGAGCGCTTTCCTCGTATCGTCCATGGTCTTCGTCTCGAAGACCCTTGCCAGGTCAAGCCGGCCGATCACGGCATCGGCCACGGAACGGCTCTTCAGGATGCCGAGGTAGAGGTCGGCGCTCCCCCCGAGACCGATGCCGGAGGCAAGCCCGGCAAGCCCTCCCGACTGGCCCAGCAGCGCGGTAAGGCCGCTGCCGCTCTCCTTCTGGGGGGGGAGTATCCTTGCCGTCGCCGAGTAGATATTGGGAAGCATCAGGCTGGCGGCCACCGAGATGCCGGCAGCAGCCGCACAGAACAGGGTAATCAGGCGTTTCCGCCGCACCACCACCTGCACCAGCTCCAGTAGCTTTATCTCCTGCTCTTCTCCGTTCATCCCATCGTCCATGTATCAGTCACCCGTTTCATTGTCGTATTAATCCCGCACCGGCACGTTTCCAGTAAAATCAGAGCCCCGCTGCCACGATCACCCCGGCGGTGAGGGCAACCTGCGACAGGATGGTGGTGATGTCCTTGATCTCCCTCATCCAGGCGATCCGCTCCATTTTCTGGGGAACGACCAGGGTGTCGCCCGGATCGGGAGAGGCGGACATGAAGCCGCCGAAGGTCCACCTTTTCCCATCACCGTCCCAGCGGAAACCGAGGGTCGCCTGCTCCCGGCTCATCACCGTGCCGTCCGCCTTGATCATGTACATCTCGCTCTCAGCCGCGTCCCTGGTGGGGCCGCCCGCCTTTTGCAGGTAGTAGGAGAGGCTCTTGTCCGGCATGTGGATCAGGGTGGTGGTGTTGTAGACCTGCCCCATGACATTGACGACATTCGGCGTCTGGGGGATTTCCAGGGTATCGCCACCCATCATCTCAATATCGTAGGGAGTACGGCTGAACTGGTCCAGAGTTGCAAGACGGATCACCACCCTTCCCTCGGCCCTGGCCGCCTTCAGCTTCTCCAGGCTCTTCATCAGCCCCTCCAGGGAAGCCTTGGTCGCTTCGAGCTCCTCCCTCGATGCCGCCAGCGAGGCGAGCTCCGCCTCCCTCTTCAGGATGTCCTGCTCGGATTTGGCTATCACCTCATCCATCCTCTTCTGCTGATTCTCCTGGACCGACACCCGGGTGAACTTCGCCCCCTTCAGGTACGCCTTGTCGGTAAAACCGCCGGCCCTCTCGATCACCGAGCTCAACCTTTCCCCCTTGGTGATCGAGTAAGTGCCGGGGAATCTGACCTCACCCTTCAGGATGACAAATCTCTCCTTGGTTTCCAGCCAGTCCGTGACACCGCGCACGATCAGGACATCGTTCGGATGGAGGACCAGGTTGTCCTCCGGCTCCCCGGCAAGGGCCTTGCCGAGATTGATGGAGATCCTGGTCGATTTCGCATTCCCTTCTGCCACCACGATCCTGGTCAACTCGGCATTGTCCAGAAAGGCGTTCCATTTCGGACTACCGGCAAGGGTGACCAGATCGCGCACCGTCATGTTCGGATAGTAGTCAAAGACCCCCGGCTCCACCACTTGGCCGTTGATGGCGACAAAGCGCTTTTCCTCCTTCTCCCCCCGCGAAAATACCTGAAGCGCATCCTGTTCCTGCAACAGTATGTTTTCTCTCTGGTCCCCGGCGAAGGCCTTCTTCAGGTTGATCGTCAGGACCTCCCGGTGGAAGTCGGGAGGAACGAGACGGCTGATCTCGGCCGACTCCAGCCAGCTGTCGGGGAGGAGGGCTCCATAGCCAGGGATGAGGTCGGTGACCAGCATGCCTGTCTTGAACTGGTATTCCCCGGGCCTTGTCACATTTCCGCGGAGGCTCACCACCTGTCGGATCGCCTTGTTCACCGGGAATACCTTGACCATGTCACGGTCATGCAGCTCCACCCCTGCCATCGCCTCATCGAGGAGGGGGGGTGATTTCGCCTCATGGTCGACCATGATCCTGGCGCTGTTCTCCTCAAACCTCTCCAGCTGTATCCTGCCGGTGTAGCCGGCGGCGGTGATCCCCCCCGCCATGGCCAGAAGCTGGGGCAGCGTCGTTTTCCCCTTCAGTTCATAGATGGCGGGGCGCTTCACTTCGCCCGCCGCCGCTGCCACCGGACCGAGCACCGGGACGAAGATGGTGTCGCCGTTTTCCAGCCGGACATCCTTGCTCCGGTCGCCGGACAGGAACATGTCGTAGAGGTCGATCTCCTGGACGACCTTGCCCCCCTTCAGGAGCTTGATGGTGCGGAGGCTGCCGTTTTTGGACGGCCCCCCCGCAGCGGAGAGCGCGTTCAGCACAGTGCCGATGGAAATGACATGATAGGTGCCTGGCGCTTCGACCTCGCCCACCACGTATACCTGGATCGTGCGCAGCCGGCCCAGGGTGACATTCAGCTCATACCCCTTGAAATAGCGGGAAATCGCCCTGTTGATCGCCTCCTTGGCCTGGCCGTAGTTGAGCCCCCAGATCTTCACCACCCCCACCCGCGGCAGGGTGATCTCCCCGTTCCTGTCCACCTCCAGCTCTTTGTGCTCGTTTACCGATCCCCACATGTGGATGCGGAGCGAGTCGCCGGGGCCTATGATATAGTCGCTCCCCACGGGAAGGTTGTCGGTCGACAGGTCCCGGGACAGACTATTCCTGAAGAATTCGTAGCCGAACTGCCTCAGCTCCCGCTTGAAGGGGTCGGTCTCGATCCGCTCCTTCCTGTCCTGCAGAGTCACCGCCGCCCCGGAAAAGGATCTCTCCAGGGGTGAGGTGAGCTCCTCCTCGGGGAGCGGGATCGCCCGCGCCTCATCGGAAGAAATGGTGATCATCTTGTCCTTCGACTGCCCCTGGACCTTGACGAAGTAGACCTGGTGGTTGTTCAGGCTGCGGAGCCTGTATTCCGTGGCATTGCCGACTTCGAACCTCTTGTCGTATTTCCCCGATTCGGCCCCGTAGGATACGGTATACCTAAGTGGCGGGTCGCCCGGCTTCTGCCTGAACCCAGTCGTCCTCCATTTGAGCAGGACGAAGGAGTCCCCCTGTTCGACTTGAAGAGCGAGCTGCCCCTTGCCTGGCTCAGCCTGAAGGGGGAGCACCTCTTTTTCCTCAAGCAGCCTTTTCGCCTTCTCTTCGAGAGCGCTTTTCGCAGCCCCTTCACCCTGGCGGCCCAGGAGAAGACGGAGCTGGTCGTCCGATTCTCCTTCGATACCGGCAGACTTGGTAGCAGACCTGGAGGACTCCAGATTGGTCTCTTCTCTTTCACCGGTCTTATACTGGTTCTCAGCGGACGCTGCGTACGCATTGACGGAAACCATGAGGGGAACAACGATCAACAGTATCTGCAGTAGCTTCTTCATTATCCATGACCCCTGACGATTCAAGATTTACCTTAGCGCTCAAGGCTATTTTTCTATCAGGATAGCATCCGTTTGTAAACAGGGAAATCAAGGCCTTTGCCGGACCGGTGGCCTTTCAGTACTTGTATCTCACATCGACCTTCAGGGTCTGGTTCGTCTGTCGCGCACCGCCGACCAGGTTGAAGTTGTCGATCCGCTCCCAGCCGTACATCAGCTCCATGTCCGTGTCGCCGTACAGCGGCAGGGTCCAGAAGCCGCGCCAGGCGTTCTTCTGCTCGGTCTCCTGGCCGGCGACCCGCCCTTCCCTCCCCCGGTCGGTATGAAAGTACTCCAGCGCCACATTGTGGCGGGGGGAGAACCAGTGGCTGTAGCGGGTGAAGAACTCCAGGGCCGAGCCACCCTGGGAGTGGCCCAGGGCCATCCCGTTGTACGTGTACCCCGCCGGGAACTTGAAATCGGTGTAGAGCATGGGGCTGCCGTAGAAGAACTCGAAGCGGAGGTCGTCCGCTCCGGCAGAGGTCAGGCGGGGGATGTAGAACCCGGCCACATAGCTCTCGACGATGGGCCAGAACGCCGCGGAATCCTCCCCCGCGTACTCCCCGTACAGCTCGGCATTGCGCAGCCAGGGGATGCGGAAACGGAGGTCGATGCCGGCGATCGTGTTGTTGTGATTGGTGGTCCCGCCGCCAAAGATCGTGTCGCGCAGGGTCGAGCTGCCGGTAAAACCCGGCCCCCCCTCCTGGCGGACGAAGTTGCCGCCGATCTCGAACCAGGGAGCGGGCTTGACGGCGAGCTTCATGCCGATGAAATAGGGCTGACGGCGCGTGGCGCCGCTGCCGGTCTCGTCGAAGCGGGACACGAGCAGGGCGTACTTGACCTCCCCCAGAAAGCGCTTCACCCAGCGGACATCGACCGGCTCCGGGCTGGAGAGCTTGATCAGGTCGAAGTTCTGGGCATTGTTGGTGAGGGTCAGGGCGCCCCGGTAGCCAGGGCCGAACCAGTTGGCGTCCCGACCCGCCTCCAGCTCGAGGCCACCGCCGCCGATCTTGAGGTATCCCTTCTGCAGCTCCAGCCGGTCCGCATCGGGACCGGTCAGGACCAGCGGCTCGACCAGCAGGGAGACCTTGTCAGTAATGAACCCCTCCATGGCCCAGCGCAGCTCGCCGTTGCTGCCGCGCCGGTAGATGACCCCCTCGTTGTTCTCCAGCAGGGGGGTCCCTTCCGTGCCGTTCTGTTTAAGGATTCCGGCATCGCTGTCGGGCC
>JAMPXD010000135.1 GCA_023701365.1 Geobacteraceae bacterium | reverse complement strand
TGCCGGCTGTTTCAAGTACGATCTGGGGAACGGCTACCGCATCATTGCCGTCCGTGATGAGGATGCGCTGATTCTCCTCTATATCGGCAGCCACGACGACTGCGACCGCTGGCTGGAGCACAACCGGGGGCTGCGGCCGGCAATCGCTACGGAGCAGCTTCCCGTTTCTCCGGTGGACCGCCAAGGGGAGCCGCCTGCCCCGGGGCCGGATTGCGGGCCGGCCGACGATTACGACGCCGGATTGACGGCGCGGCTTACCGGGAAGGATCTCAGAGTGCTGTTCAGCGGCCTCTGCGGACGGTGACAAGCGGTTTCCTAGAGACAGGAAAGCCGCTTTGCTCCGTTGCCAGCAAGGCGGCTTTTGTTTTGCCATGTTTACGGACAAGAAAAGCCGCCTCCTTCCGGAAGCGGCTTGATTAGTGTGGGGAAAGTTAGCGGCAACTATCGTCCTACGGCTTTTTTGATTTTACCGAACTTCTCCTCAACCTTTCCTGCAATTTTTTCAGCGCGGCCTTCCATTGCCACTTTCGGAATGTTCATGGCTTTCCCGAAGGCCTCTTTGACTTCACCCTTCGCTTGATGAAACTTGCCTGCCACCAGGTTCTTCGTGCTCCCTCTCATATGTCACACCTTCTTTCTCACTGGTGCGTTGTATTCCTTCCTATTTATCATTTTACCATAAATATTGGAAACTAACGTCAATTTATGTGCGCGGCAATTCTCACCTATCGATCATCCTCTCTGCTAATCGTTCAAGATAATAGTCCAGAGTGACCGCCGCAACCTCGCGGGTTAGTCAGAGGATTGACATTTTCCCCTGTTTAGGGTTAATCTTACGCCAGATTCAACAACTGGTGGTACACGATAATACTCAACCATCCGCGAGGATGGGGCGGAAAGCCTACAGGGTCTCACCGAGACAGCCGGGTTGCCGAAATGTCATCGATATTTCAGCCCCGGCTGTTCTGTTTCCGGAGTTCGCATCATGGAAAAAACCAGCTGTTTTCAGGGAACAATAAGGATGGAAAGAAGGCGCAAGCTCCCGAAAAGCGATCTCCGGCGCATCTTCCTCTTTGGTCTCGGTTTTATGGTGATGGCCTATCTCCTCGTCAGCATCATCGATGCCGCCGTGGAGGGGGGGAGCGTCTACCGCCAGGTATTTTTCCCTGGTCCCGGGGAGATTGCCGTACGCTTGTTGTTCTCAAGCGTGCTGTTCCTGTTCATAGCCTATGTAGCGGATTTCCTGCTGAAGCACAGACGCCTGGAAGAGGCGCTCGTGAAGTATCAGGCCGGCATGGACGCCTCTGTCGACGGCATCGCCATTCTCGACAGTCGCCGTCAGTGCGCCTATCTGAACGGTTCTCAGGCCAGGCTATACGGGTACCGTTCTCACGCGGAGCTGATCGGCAAGCCATGGCGTCTTTTCTATGATGACGATGAGATGAGACGATTCGAGGAGGAAATATTCCCCGCTGTTGTTGCCAAGGGTGGATGGCGCGGTGAAGCGATCGGCAGGAGACGGGACGGAAGCGCCTTCCCCCAGGAAATCTCACTGACCGCCATCGACCGGGACAGCATGGTCTGCATCGTCCGGGACATCACCGAGCGGAAGAATTCCGAGGAAGAGCTGGAACGCAAGGCATGGCAACTGTCGACCGCCAACAGGGAACTGGAGGCCTTCGGCTATTCGCTTACCCACGACATGCGCAGCTACATTACCCGCAGTTCCGCGGCGGCCCAGCTGCTCCGGAAGAATTACCAGGCGTCTCTGGATCAAAATGACCGGCTCTTTGTCAAGATAATCTGCGAAGCGAATAAGGACATGGAAGAGCTGATCGACGACATGCTGGTCCTGGCACGGATCAGCCGGAGAGAAGTCCGGAGGGAAATGGTCGACCTCGGCGAGATGGCCCGGCGGATCAGCGCTGATCTGCTCCTGGTCGAACCCGGGCGAGCGGTGGAGTTCGTCATCTCTCCCGGCCTGGTCGCCGCGGGTGACCCGCACCTGCTGAAGGTCGCCCTCGAGAACCTGCTCGGCAATGCGTGGAAATACAGCAGCAGGGTTGCCGCTGCGCGGATAGTGTTCGGGATGGTCGAACATGGCGGCGGGAAAGCCTTCTTTGTCCGCGACAACGGGATGGGGTTTGACATGAAGGACGCCGGCCAGCTGTTCAAGCCCTTTCACCGGCTGCAGAACGCCAGGGAGTTTGCCGGTACCGGCATCGGCCTGGCGACCGTGCAGCGCGTCATCCAGCGCCATGGCGGGGAGCTATGGGGGGAGGGGGAGCCGGGCAAGGGAGCGACTTTCTTCTTCACCCTGCCGGCATAGGCAGAAAGTACTAACAATTTCTGCAAAACAAAAACGGGGAAAGCCGCGAAGGCCTTCCCCGTTTTGCTGTTCTATGTCACCCGTGTTACTGCTTCTTGCCCGGCTTGGCCGGTTTGGCCGGGGCTTCCTTTTTCTCGGCGGCCGGCCAGTTGTTCAGGTCGTGGGCGATGCTGTGGCAGTTGCCGCAGACCGGGAACTTGTTCATGATCCCGGCGGGATGGGGCGAGCCGTGGCACTCCTGGCAGTTGGGGACGGTCTTGTGCTTGTTCTGGTGGCAGCTGACGCAGAGGAACTTGCCGTGCTTCGCCTTGCTGGCGGTCATCAGGCTGTTGGCCTTGTTGTGGCAGGCGGAGCAGAACTTGTTCGGGGTGTCGTTGCCGTAGGCGACTACCTTGGGCATGTGGGCCTGGTGGCACTTCTTGCAGTCGCCGGCGCCCATGTCGGCGGAGTGGGGCTTGTGACACTGGGTACACTGCGGGATCTTGCCGTGGACGTCGTGGCAGAAGGAGCAGTTGAGCTTGGTGTGCTTGCTCGGGTTTGTCTTCAGCTTGGCGATCTGCTCGGTATGGCAGGTCAGACAGGGGTCGGTTACGTCCTTGCCGAAGGTGATGACCTTCGGGGTGTGGGGGTTCCTGTGGCAGGAAAGGCAGCCGGCCAGCTTGAAGTGGGGCTTGCCGGTGTGGCACATGCCGCAGCTGGGGATGATGTCCTTTTTGGCAACTGCCGGCGGGTGGCCGACGTGGCAGTCCTGACAGCCGACGCTGGTCTTGTGGGCCATCCCCTTCGCCTCGATGGCAGCGGCCGGCTTGGCGTGGCATTTCACGCAGTCACTGTTGGCCAGCGCGGGTGCGGCCGGGGGCGCCGGTTCAGCGCCCCAGGCGAGAGAGACGACTGCGACCGTGGCGAGCGCCGCAGCCAGCAGTTTGAATCCTTTTGCTACGTTCATGTTTCCTCCTTGTGGCTGATTATTCGCTGGATAGGCGATAACCGGATATTTATGATATATTGATGCATACTGTATACAGTATACGAAAAAATCCGGTTTTTTCTACCACATTTGGGCGACGGTAGTCAATCGAATTGACGGATGAGAGCGCAATCAGGGCAATATTTCAGGAAGTCATCGTGGCAATGAAGTGCGGGGACGGGGCCTTTTCCGGCACCGGGGGGAAATGGTCATCGAGCAGCCGGACAGACACGGGAGGGAGGGCAGACGCCTCCCTTGGTACCCGTGGACGTCTTCGTAATTACGCAACCTTTTTGTTGAGAAGCTCTATCTCTTCGTTCCGGACCAGCCAGATGGCTTCGCAGTTTGCACACTCGATCAGATCCCTGGCATAACCGTCGGAATGGATATCGATCTCGATGCTGGTGGTGCTGTTACAGATGGGGCAGTTCATGGCTCAATCTCCTTGTTTATGTTCTTCATATTTCAATGATACGCCCCCCGAGATATATTTGCAAGCGGTTGATTTTGAAAAAAGCTTTATAAAACAATAGATTGCCGGAGGTCGGGCGCCACTGCATCAAATAGATATTTTAGAACGGTCGATTGGCCGGCAGCGGCAAATTCCAGCATAAATAGGCTAACTTTCTGCAATTACAGGGTAAATTCAGATGTAAAACAGAATTGCCGCTGTTCTCGCCATGAATTGAATTATTGAGCCACCCGGAAGCCGCCGCGCGCATAACTTTTTTTACGCCGGGGACTTCCAAACAATGGTTTGGTCCCGGAGCATGGCTTATTACCGGGCGCAGCGGCCTCCGCTTGCGTTGCCCCCTGCGCCGAAGCTGCTATAATTCATCCTGAAAAAGGGGGTGGATCATGAAAGAAGCGATGTTTTACCAAAAACTCACCGGGAGGAAGGTCCATTGCGGCCTCTGCCGCTTCCGTTGTCTGATAGCCGATGGCAAGCGCGGCATCTGCGGGGTCCGGGAGAACAGGGAGGGGATTCTCTACACCCTTGTCTACGGAAAAGCGGTGGCCGAGCATGCGGACCCGATCGAGAAAAAGCCCCTGTTCCATTTTCTCCCCGGCAGCAGGTCGTATTCGGTGGCTACGGTCGGCTGCAATTTCCGCTGCCTCCACTGCCAGAATTACAGCATTTCCCAGGCCGAGGCCGGCAGCCTGCGGATCAGCGGCGCCGACCTCCCCCCCGCCGAGATCGTGCGCAAGGCCGTGGCTGCTGGCTGTTCATCCATCTCCTATACCTACACCGAGCCGACCATTTTCTATGAGTACGCCTACGACACCGCCCTGCTCGCCAGGGAGGCCGGCCTCAGGAACGTGTTCGTGACCAACGGCTACATCACCCCCGAGGCCCTGGGCAAGATCCGCCCCTGGCTCGATGCCGCCAACATCGACCTGAAGGGGTACTCGGAAAAGTTCTACCGTGAGGTCGTTCATGCCATGCTCGGCGAGGTCCTCGACTCCATCGTCGAATACAAGCGGCTCGGCATCTGGATCGAGCTCACCACGCTGATCATCCCCGACTACAACGATTCCGATGGGGAGCTCAAGGGGATCGCCAGGTTCATCGCCGACAAGGTGGGGGTGGACACCCCCTGGCACGTGAGCCAGTTCCATCCCACCTTCAAACTGACCGACAGGCACCGCACCCCGGTAGCGACCGTCCGCCGCGCCCGCCAGATCGGGCTCGATGCGGGGCTGCGCTACGTGTACGAAGGGAACGTGCCGGGGGAGGGGGGGGAGAACACCTGGTGCCCGGGGTGCTGCGAGCTGCTGATCCGGCGCTACGGTTTTTACATCGAGGAGAACAGGACCCGGGACGGGAAATGCCCCTCCTGCGGGACGATTCTCGACGGCGTCTGGACTTGAGCTTCTTTTCCGGCCGCTCATTGCCCTCCATGGCATGCATGTTCCCGTCAGGATAAAATGCCCGTGCTTTGGTGTATATCTTGCTTTATCAAATAGAGGGTGGTTCGCATCCTTTCTGCTTGATTAGGGTAACCCAATGATATCGCTGCCTTGACCGCTCCCGGTTTGCCTGCGGTCTTTCCCCGTAACCGGTGAAATGACCCAGGTCCCTGCAAAAATCGCCAAATGACGCACCTGTGACCGTAACCAGATGCCAGAATAGGCGACATCCAAGGGGGTGACCCTGACGCTGAACGCTAACCACAGAAAACTCACGGGCAAGCCGACCCGCGTCATCCTGGTCGGGATTGTGCTGGCGGCCATCTACTGGTCCCTTGACGCCGCGGTGCATTCCATCTTCTTCGATGGAGTGGGCTACTACAGGGCGTTCTTTTTCCCCCATCCCCATGACCTCTGGTCGCGCATTTTCTCCCTCTCTCTCCTGACGCTTTTCATCGTTTATGTGCTCCAGGTGATCAGGGTGAGGGACCGTCTGGCGCAGGCCCTCGATATCGCCACGCAGAAGGCGGAAGAGGAGAAGGCCAGGTCGGAGGCGATCATTGCGGCCATCGGTGACGGTCTGAGCATTCAGGATACCGATTTCAGGGTCATCTACCAGAACGAGAAGCACAAGGAGCTGGTGGGGGGGGATTTTACCGGTGAATACTGTTACAAGGTCTACAGCTGCATGGACCGGGTCTGTCCGGAATGCCCGATTGCCACCTGTTTCCGGGACGGGCAAATCCATAAGGTTGAAAAGGCGGCAGCTCCACTGCTGAAGGCCAGCCATATCGAGATTACCGCGTCCCCCCTGCGGGACCAGCGCGGCAAGATCATTGCGGGGCTGGAGCTGATCAGGGACATCTCCCAGAGCAAACAGGCCGAGGCGGCCCTCGAGAGGCAGGCCCGTTTCCTCCAGAAGCTGATCGATACCATTCCCAGTCCGATCTTCTACAAGGATGCCCAGTACCGCTTCATGGGGTGCAACACCGCCTTCGAGGAGTGCATCGGCCTTGCCAGGGAGCAGGTGATCGGCAGAACCTTCCACGAGTTTCTTCCCCCGGAAAAAGCGGACGCCTATCATCTGAAGGACCTGGAGCTGCTCGAAAACCCCGGCATTCAGGTGTATGAAGCGGAGATTGACTGCGCAACCGGCTGCCGGCGTGACGTGATCTTCTACAAGGCCACCTTTACCGACACTGACGGTGCTCTGGCCGGCATGGTGGGGGTGGTGATCGACATCACCGAGCGGAAACAGGCAGAGGACAGAATCAGGAGCCTGAACGAGGACCTGGCCTTCAGGGCCGCGGAGCTTGCCGCAGCCAACAGGGAGCTGGAGGCCTTCAGCTTCTCGGTATCCCATGACCTCCGGTCTCCCCTTACTTGCATCTACAGTGCCAGCCAGCTCCTCAGGGAAATGTCCGCCGCTGCCCTGGACGAAACCGGCCGGACCCTGGTGCAGACCATCTGTGATTCCTGCGAACAGATGGAGGAGCTGATCGAGGCGCTCCTCAGCCTGTCGCGGGTGACCAGCAGCGAGATGCGCCGCACGGAGTGCGACCTGGGCGCGCTCGCTTGGGCCATTGCCGCTGAGCTGCAGATGACGGAGCCCGAACGCCCGGTGGAATTCGCCATTGCGCCCTGCTTGAGCGACAACGGTGACCCCCGGCTGTTAAGGGCGTTGCTCTGGAATCTCCTGGCCAATGCCTGGAAGTATACCCGGAAGGTTGCCGGGGCGCGGATCGCATTCGGGGCGGCCGAGGTGGATGGGGAGAAGATCTATTTCGTCCGGGACAACGGGGCGGGCTTCGACATGAAGAAAGCAGACCGGCTGTTCAAGCCTTTTCAGCGGCTCCACGACAACAGCGAATTCAAGGGGACCGGCATCGGCCTGGCGACCGTAAAGCGGATCGTGGAGCGCCATGGCGGACGGATCTGGGGCGAAGGGGAGGTAGGGCGGGGCGCCACCTTCTATTTTACCCTCAAGTAGTTGCCAAGCTCCCGTCAAAAGTGCTATAAAAAGGAGAAGGTCACTAACTCCCGCTGAGGTCTCCTTGAAAATCTCCCTTATCCGCCGCCTCTGGATAACATTTTCCGCATACGTCATCGGCTGCTACGCCTCCGGCCTGAACAGGTTCCGCGTCAAGGGAATCGCCAACATCCCCCCCACGGGGGGGGTGCTGATCGCCTCCAACCATATCTCCGCGTACGAAACCATCTTTCTCCCCTGGGCAGTCATCCGTACCTACCCCATGCAGATTCTCTGGGCGCCGGCCAAGGAAGAGCTGTTCCGAAGCCGCTTGCAGCGATGGCTCTACTCATCCTGGGGGGCGTTTCCGGTCAGGCGCGGCCGGGACGTCCGCGCCGGCAAGGTCCTCAACGATCTACTCCGGGACCAGCGGGTAATGCTCTTTCCCGAGGGGACCAGGCACAAGGACGGGGTCCTGGGCAAGGGGAACCGCGGAGTGGGGAAGATCATCTACGACACCCGGCCGGCGGTGATCCCGACCGCCCTCATCGGTCTCAACCGGTGGGAATTCCCCGGCTTCGGCCAGGAGGCGCTGGTCGTGTTCGGCAGCCCGCTCGACTTCACCGACCTGTTTCAACTGGAAGACTGCAAGGAGACCCACCAGCTGATCGTGGACCGGGTGATGGCTGCCATTGCCGCCCTGCTGCTGGGGGAAGGGGCGTACGTCAATGAAGGTTGAGATATTTTGCGACGGCGCCTGCAGCGGCAATCCCGGCGTGGGGGGATGGGGGTCGGTGCTCCGTTACGGGGACAAGGAAAAGGAGTTGGCCGGCGCCGACGGGGATACCACCAACAACCGGATGGAGTTGACCGCCGCCATCGAGGCCCTGGCGTCGCTCAAGCGCCCCTGTCAGGTGGTCCTCACCTCGGACTCCCAGTACGTGGTGAAGGGGATGACCGAGTGGATCTACGGCTGGGTGAAAAAGGGGTGGGTGAACAGCAAGAAGGAGCCGGTCCTCAACCGCGACCTCTGGGAGCGGCTCCTGGCGCTGTCGAAGATCCACCGGATCGAATGGGTCTGGGTCAGGGGGCACAACGGCCACCCGGAGAACGAGCGCTGCGATGAGCTGGCGCGGCGGGCGATAGAGGAGTTCAGAAAACGTGAACGTTAACGGTGATCAGACCTATCAGTCGGATCGGACCGATCGGTCTGATCATCATTCATCGATTTTATGACCCATTTCATCATCGAACTCTCCGAGCAGGAGATCAAGCGGGAAAAGGAGAAGGCCCGGGAGCTGCGCCGGAGCAGGTGGTGGCAGAACCGGATCGCCAAGGGGGTCTGTCACTGGTGCGGCGGCACCTTTCCCCCCGCGGAACTGACCATGGACCATATCGTCCCGATCACCCGCGGCGGCAAGAGCAGCCGGGGCAACCTGGTGCCGGCCTGCAAGGAGTGCAACAGCAGGAAGAAGTACCTCCTTCCCATGGAGTGGGAGGAGTACCTTGAGTCAGTGAAAAGTGCAAAGTGAAAAGTGCAAAGTGAAAAGTGCAAAGTGAAAAGTGGAATCTCATGGAAAAATATAAGACAATAATCTACGACTGCGACGGGGTGATGTTCGACTCCTTCGAGGCGAACCTCGCCTTTTACGACCGGATCATGACCATGCTCGGCCGGCCCCCGCTCGACCGGGGCGACAGGGAGCAGATGCGGGTCCTCCATACCTACGCCAACCGGGACGTGCTCGCCTGGTTCTTCCCCGAGCCGGCCGACTTCGAGGCCGCGCTCGGCTGCGCGGCGCGGATCGACTATCGGGACCTGGTGCCGTTCATGCGGCTGGAGGAGGGGTTCGTCGCCACCCTGGAGAGCCTGAAGCCGCGGCTGGAGCTGGCGATCTGCACCAACCGCTCCACCTCCATGGATATGGTGCTGGAGTCGTTCGGCCTCGCCTCCTATTTCGGCTGCGTCATGACCGCCTCCCGGGTGAAGAACCCGAAGCCCCATCCCGAGCCGCTTCTCAAGGTCCTGGAGCATTACGGGATCGGACCGGAGGAGGCGCTGTTCGTCGGCGACTCCGACGTGGACCGGCAGGCGGCGGCCGCCGCGGGCGTGCCGTTTGTCGCCTACAAGGCCGATCTCCCTGCCCTGGCGCGGATCGATCGGCACGGTGAGATCCTGGGCCTGCTCCGATGATGCCCCCATGCCCCCATTTCCCCATCCGTAAGATTTTACCGAGGGCCTGATCCCCAGGCGACTTCTGCCCGTTGCCGTTCTTGTCAGAATCTGCCCGACAGGCTTCTTCTTCTCCGGAACAGGCCTCTGTTAGCCACCGCCGGCGGTTCATGGCGCATTTCCGGCTGAGCCTCGTTCCCCGCCATTGCCAATGCCCTCTTGATCCGCACCAGCACCCGAATGGGCATGGCGGGTTTGCCGATGAAGTCGACGAATCCTGCCGTCAGGGCGCGATGCTCCTCTTCCGCCGAGAGGTTCGCAGAGAGGAGAATCACCGGCACAGCGGTCGTCTCGGGATGCGCTTTCAGCGCCTGCATGAAGGTGTAACCATCCATCCGCGGCATCGTCTGCTCGCAAAGGATCAGGTCCGGGTGATGGGAGAAGGCCAGCTTCAATCCCTCGATGCCGTCGTGGGCCACCAGTACCCCGTAACCCTCCCTTTCCAGGGGGGGCTGTAGAAACTGCGTGACAACCGGGGAGGGGTCCATCAGCAGGATAGTGCGCCTGCCGCTCGTCGCCCACTTCCCCAGCAGGTAATGGCGCCGGATCGCGGTGACTATTTCATCCCTGGTGGCAAGGGCGAGATAGATCTTCATGCCGGTTTTTTCCGCCAGGTAGTCGAAGGTGGCGTGGTCGAACGGATCGAGCGTGGCAATCGCCAGCATCCCCTCATGCTGCTTGAGGGGGAAGACCAGCTTTTCCAGGGCCAGCCGGGCCGGCACCAGGTCAAGGAGCGCCTTGGGGAAGATATTCCCGGCAAAATTCCGGACAGTCCTTAGCCGGCACTGCCTGGCGAGGGCCTCAAGCACTTCCTCCTCGGTGACGATCCCCATCTCCCTGAGGAGGGTGCCCAACCGCTTGCCGCTGCTCCCCTTCTGCACTTCCAGCGCCCGCTCCAGGGTCTTGACTGAGATTATGCCCGCTTTCACCAACAGGTCGCCGATGTGAACTCTCGATGCCATAACGCACCTCGCCGGTCAGGATGTGACGCGCAGTTCTTAATGAGATGAAGAGCCAGAATTGTGCCAACCGTAACCAGCTGTAAATAAAGGACTTCTTGCCGGGATGACGAGGCCGTGCTGTTCCAAACCTGAACAATGGTGTGCATTCAGGGAGCACGTCATCCCCTCCTCCATTTCCCGAGCGAGGGGAAACGGGCAATGTAAATGCGTGCAATGATGTTATAATTAGCGAAATTTCTGTCTGGTTGCCGAGGCGGTTGAGAAACATGAGCGAACTCTGTGAGAACCTGTTGCAATTTTCCGCAGTGCCCACCTTTGTCCTCGA
>JAMPXD010000134.1 GCA_023701365.1 Geobacteraceae bacterium | reverse complement strand
CACGTCACCCAGACAGATCTCCTTCTTCACGTCTGCGGTCCCGCTGTGGAACAGATGAACCTTGCTCCCTACCATCATCACGACCTCACTCTTGCTCTTGACCTTGTCGGCGGCCTGAACCGTAACCGGTACAGTTACTGCCGCAATAAAGGCTGCCAGGATGGCAAACATTACGACTTTTCTCATGATCGTTCTCCTTTCAGATAGAATCACTGCGCCCCCTCCGACTCTCAATGCATTTCATCGCAGCACGTCCAATACGTCATAAATATTACCTTTCCCGGGTTCATCCAGTCTTTTCAGTCAATGGTCCGAATCCGCCCACACCCCTTGTCGATGATGACCCTGTCCCGCTTGACATTGGCCTTGCGATAGATTTCCGCCTCATAGTAGCCGTTTCGCTCGATGATGGGTCCGATCCTTATGTTGCTCGAAGCGTAGAACTCCTCAAGGTACTCGCGGGCTTCCTTGACGCTGGTAACGTTCTTCCGGGCTCCATACCAGCCCCACCGGGAAGATGCCCGGTAGCCGCCGTACGGATTGTCACAGTCACAACCGTTCTCGGCTGCGACAGCCGGGGCAGCGGCCAGTGCCGTAACAACCGCCATGATGAGGATTGTTCCGAACCTGCGTACCATCGCCCCTCTCCTGTCCGCCCGTTGTATCCTCTTCTGATGATTTAACCATAGCAAAGGGTAGTGGGGAAATTATGAAGAGATTATGGAGAATTGTGGTAATTTTCCCGGTCGGGGAGCCAGACGGTAAAGGTGCTTCCTTCGCCGGGGCGACTCGCGACCTCGATGGTGCCGCAGTGGGCGTCCACCAGTTCGCGAACTATCGGCAGCCCCAGGCCGAGGCCGTCACTCCCCTTACGATAGAAGCGCTCGAAGATGAGCGGCAGGTCCGCTTCGGCTATGCCCCGCCCCGTGTCGGTGACGCCAATCCTGCACCCTCCACTTTCGGCTGCTCCGCTGAGCCGGATGGTTCCGCCGCTGTCGATGGCCTTGACGGCGTTGGTAACCAGATTGATGAGGATCTGGGCCAGCCGCTCGGGGTCGGCGCTGACTTTGACCTCCTGGCCGCACTCAACGGCAAAGGAGATGTTCTTCTTCACGCATGCCTCGCAAAAGCGCAGGGCAATGCTCTCCAGCAACGGTCTCAGGGGAAGCCGAAGACGGTTCAGGGTCAAGGCGCTCGCCTCGGCCTGGACCAGCTCCTCCACGTTGGCCACGATCCGGGCAAGGCGGAGGTTCTCCTCAAGGAGCGATTCCAGCAGCCGTCGCTCGTTCGGGATGAGGCCGTCGAGCATTCCTTCCAGCTGCCCCTGCATGATGGCCAGTGGTGTTCTCATCTCATGGGCGAAATTGGCGTTGATCTTTTTTCTGAGGGCGTTCTGCTTTTCCAGGGTCTGGGCCATCCGGTTGAAGGAGTGGGACAGGGTCGCCAGTTCGTCGCTGCCGGCGGGTTCGATCCGCTCGTGCAGGTTCCCCTGGCTGATGCTGTCCGCGGCCCGTGCCAGCCTGGTTATGGGACGGGTGAGCCTGCGGGCGAGGATGATGCTCAGAAGGACGGCGACGCTGCCGAGGAGCAGTGCCGAGACGAGGAGAAGCCGGTTGGTCCGGGAGACGAACAGCGCCCTTTTCCCGCGGGGGAAAAAGCGGACCTCCAGGTAGCCGATTTGTTCCCCCTTGAGGAAGAGCGGGTAGCCGACATACGGCCCAAAGCCGCGCTCCGGGTCGAAACCGGCGCTGGCCAGAATGCGCTGGCGGCTTGCCGGGGAGAGCTGTTGCAGTGCCCTGGCCGTGTCCATCACCAAGGCGCCGGAACGATCCTTCACCCGCGACTCGATGCCGAGCAGCAATGCCCAGACCGCATCGCCCGCCACTACCTCCCGATTCCACCCCTCGCTCTTTTCGAAGGCTGTTTCCAGGGCGGCACTCACCCAGTAGACGCGGTCCTCCATCTCCCCCTCGGTCAATTGACCGAAATCGCGGACGATCAACTCCCGCAGAATCAGCGAGGATGACACGCCGAGTGCCGCGACGATGATGAGCACCAACATGAATTTCCCGCGGATGCTGCTACCCATCCTTCACCCCGCCGAACCGGTAGCCCAGGCCGTAGATGGTCAGGAGGAACACCGGGGAATGGGGGTCGTCACCCAGTTTGTGCCGGATATTCTTGATGTGGGAGTCGATGTTTCTCTCGTACCCCTCGAACCGGTAGCCCATGACCTTGTCGATCAGCTCCTCCCTGGTGAAGGTCTTCTGGGGGGTGGCGGCAAGGGCGAAGAGGAGCTTGAATTCCACCGCGGTCAGCTTGACCGGCTGGCCTTTGCAGACGACGCTGAAACTGGCGTTATCGAGGATGAGGGCGCCGCCATTGAAGCTGAGCCGGTCGCCGCCGCCAACCTTCCCGGCGCGCTTGAGGACCGCCTGGACGCGGCACACCAGCTCCCGCGGGCTGAACGGCTTGACGATGTAGTCGTCGGCCCCGAGGGCAAACCCCGCCAGCCTCTCTTCTTCGGAGGACTTGGAGGTGAGCATGATGACAGGGATGTCGGTGGACTCGGTCAACTCCCGGCAGACCGCCTCTCCGCTCAGGTCGGGGAGCATCAGATCGAGCACCACCAGGACGAGGTTTTCCGTTTTGGCCAGGGCCAGGGCCCTGACCCCGCTTGCCGTATGAATCACCCTGAAACCGGCCTGCTCCAGATAGACGCGGGCGACCTCGGCAAGTTTCAGGTCGTCTTCGACAAGGAGAATGGGATGTGACACACACTACCTCCCCTGCGGGATTTGCCGCCGGAGCCGTTACGCCGGAGCAACGCATTGGCACCGGAAGAGCGGCCAATCCCGTTTCCCTGGCGGCTTAACAAACGAACGTTGTGTGATAAATATACACCATAATCTCCACTTTGCAGATGACTTCAACTGACTGTCACATCATCCCCGACCCTGTCATCCCTCCCGGCTGCCAGCGGTTGCCGGTATAGTTCCAGAACGTGGTGTGGCTCGTCATGTTGCGGAACATCCCCGAGTAGTTCGTGAAACCGCCGCCACTCGGCATGTTCTGGAGGGTCGCTTGCATCTGGTTTTGCATCTCGATCATGAACGAACTGTCCATCCCGAAGCCGTTCATGGCATTGTCGGCAATGTAGGGCATGTTCTCATTTATCTCCCCCATCATTCCCTGATAGCGGTTGACATACACGCCGTTGCCACTCATGACCAGCGGGGCCTCCTCCGCCATGAGCGCCGCCATCTGCCGGGCGGTTTCGCGCATGGTCTGGTAGTGGCTCTGGTGCTGCCCGGATTGGGAGCCTGCCACGTAGTCGGCGAGCATATCGACGTCACTCGGCATGTTGAGCTGGTTCCTGAGCTGTGTCAACGCCTCTGCCATGGTCATACCGGTATTGGCGGCCATTTTTTCCCTGACGAGCGTCGACATGGGGCTGACAAAGGCCGTGACGCCAGCCGGCGCCGACATGACATAGCTGTTCTGGACCGGCTGACCGGTATCCTCATCGACCGTGCTCCCCGCCACGGCCCGGCACACTATGGGGTATTTCCCCATGTCGGCCTGGGCCATCTGGAGGGTATACGCCCCTCCTGACCCGCTGGTCGCCTTCGGCTCCCCTGCGTCCCACTGGTAGCTGCCGTTCTTGTCGAGGTAAACCTCCGCGCCCCGCAGGTAGCCGTCTGCCACGATCCCGCTCACCGTCGCCGTCGGCGTGCTGGCGCTCCCGCCGCCGCACCCGGCAATACTTCCCACAGTCAAAACAACCGCTGTTGCCAGAACTATTTTTATCATGGTCTTTCCTCCTTTGATTGCTCCTTCAAGCAAAGTCTAGAATTCGTGAAAAACAGCAGCCCCCATACCGTAATCAGGGCTGGACGTCGTGATCCCCTTGGCCAGATAACCATCGATGCCGGTATGCTTCGTGAACTGGTATTTGACTCTCAGCCGCGCCTCCAAAAGGGCCGACGCTCCCTCGACGGGAGGGGTGCTCCCCTTGATGAACAGCATCGGTCGCAACCGCTCGGTGAGCTGACAGCCCCCCCCGGCATAGTAGTAGAGATAATCCTTGACAGCCAGTACCGACGATTTCCCCTGGAGAGCGTACCCCACCTCTGCATCGGCAACCCAATCGCCGAGCCACTTGGTGAGCTCCACGGCAAATCCGCCGTCGAACGCCCCGGTCCCGAGGAACTTGTTCTTGTCCGCGGTGGGAAATTTAACGTAGAAGTTGGGACGGATGGCCGGCAGATACTCTTCCTCGCTGAACAGAAGGTACCCCCCCTTCAGCTTCATGTCCCCCAGCCCGTACTGGCCGTCACCTATAGCCCCCGACGAAGCGGTCGTCCTCGGACCGGGACCCATCTCGGCACCGGTTCCACTCATTGATTGTGGAACCGATTGCATGGCCGCGCTCTGCATCCCCATGAACTCGCCGGCAACCACTGCGCTGCTGCTCTGGTAGACGAGAGGGACTTCCAGGGTGAAATCGAGACGCTCGCTCGGGTTCACTGCCACAGTGAACGGCATGAAAACCGAGTTTGTCCTGATCCCGGTTCCATAATCCCCCGACGCGAATTCAAAACCGAGGCCCACAAAATAAGAGGGGTCGGCAGCAGACGCCCGGACAGTAACTGTCAGGAGAGACATGGCGACCAGCAGGGCCGGAAGCTTCTTTGAACTGAATAAATGTTGCACCGATCGTTCTCCCGTTTGAGGTTAATTGAACCCGCACAGAGTGAGACGGCAGGGGTCATCGCCCCATCATTCCGCCACCCCGCATCATGCCGCCCCCACGCGTCATCCCCCCTGCCGGGCCGTTGGACATCATGCCGCCCGCATTCCGCCCCATCCAGGGAGGCCCTCCCCCCTCATTCCTCAGAACTGCCTGGGCGCCGACGCTCGTGTTGGTGAGTTTCTGCACCATCAGGTAAGTTTTCCCGTCTCTTCCCTGGGCCTTTGAACCCTTGGCGGAAACTTCATCGTTCAGGCGAAGCGGAAATTCCTTCTTATCCCATGTGGATTTGGGGCCAAGGCTGAGGTGAACGGTTTCACCGGCCGTCCTGATTTCAACGAAAACGTGCTCCTTCTCTCCGGCACTGGGGAGGGACGCCACCCGACCCGAGACAGTCATCACCGTGTTGACATCGTACCCTTTGTTGAAGTCCAGCCCGCTCTTCCCCGCATCATCGCCGCCGAAGCCGAAGCCGGCGAAGACATTGCCGGCCGGCAAACAGTTCAACAGAATTATCAATGTCATCAGCGAGGAAAAGCTGCTTCTTCTCATGACGGACTACTCCTGCAAAGAGATATTCCACGGATCATGCCAAAGTTCAACCATGCCTCAATTTGGTGATTTTACGTCTTTTTTGCCAGGTAACGGGATTCTGCTCCCAATATTCGGTGCAAGACTTTGCACTTGACGGGAAGGATTTTGCACCACCTCATTCGTCCAGCAAGCCATGATCTTTGAGCTTGTACTGGAGGGTACGCCGGGAAATCCCCAGCTCTCCGGCGGCCATGCGCCGGTTGCCCGCGTTGTTGCGCAGCGCCTTGACGATGATTTCACGCTCCGTTGATTTCAGGATCTCCTTGCTCTCCTGGCGTGCCGGGGTGGTTCTTTGGACGATCTCGCCGGGAAGATTGCCGATCCTTACCTTATCCTGCGCCAGGATGACTGCCCGTTCCATGACGTTCTGCAATTCGCGGACATTGCCCGGCCATGGGTAAGCCTCCATCGCTTCGAGCGCCTTGGGCTCGATCCCTTTCAGCTCTTTCCCCATTTGCCGGCTGAAACGGTGAAGAAAATAGTTCGCCAGGAGGGGAATGGCATCCGTACGCTCCCGCAACGGCGGCAGCTGGATCGGAAAGACATTGAGGCGATAGTACAGGTCTTCGCGGAACCTCCTCGCGGCCACTTCATCGTGGAGGTTTCGGTTGGAGGCGGCGATGACCCGGACATCGGCCTTGATCTCCTTGCTCCCCCCCACCTGTTCGAAGATGCGCTCCTGCAAAACGCGGAGCAGTTTGGCCTGGAGCGCAAGCGGCATCTCGCCGATCTCATCGAGGAAAATGGTTCCCCCCCTGGCCAGCTCGAATTTCCCCTGCCGCGCCTGGACGGCCCCGGTGTATGCCCCCTTTTCGTGACCGAACAGCTCGCTTTCCAGGAGATTCTCCGGAATGGCGGCGCAGTTCAGGGGGACAAAGCCGGCCTTGCCCCTGGGACTCCGCAGATGGACGGATCTCGCCACCAGTTCCTTGCCGGTGCCGCTCTCGCCGTAGATCAGCACGTTGGCCGTGGTTGACGCCACGTCATGGACGAGTTTCCGCACCTCCTGCATGGCTCGCCCGGCGAAGATCAGCTCTCCCGGCGGCAGTCCCGCCGCTTCCGATTCCTTCAGCGACAGGTATTCCCTGGCGCGGCCCTGGCTTTCGATGGCCCTGCGGACCAAAGCAAGGAGGGTGTCCGGGTCGTCAAGCGGCTTGGTGAGAAAATCGACCGCCCCTTCCTTCATGGCGGCAACAGCTTCGTCCACCCTGCCGAAGGCGGTCAGGAAAATGAACAGTGGCGGGCTGGAGTCCTGCCTGGTTTCCCTGAACAGTTCCAGACCGCTCTTGCCGGGCATCTTCAGGTCGGAAATGACCAGGTCGAAGCTTTCCCGCCGCAGCCGGCGCAACCCCGCAAGCCCGTCTTCGGCGGCCTCCACCTCGTGCCCTTCGTCTTCCAGGACTGTTTGCAGGAAACCTCTGAAGGTTTCATCGTCTTCTACAAGGAGGATGCGTCCTTTCATAATACTCTCCACAGTTATTACAGCGGTGATCAAATATACCGACGTAGGAGCGCCGCCCTCGGCGCGATAATCGCGGCGAGACGCCGCTCCTACGTAAATGAAAGATTGCCCTGATTAGTTGCCTGAGTAATATTTCCCCGCTGGGATGACGGGGAGGTTGATGACGACAGATGTCCCTTTGCCCGGCTCGCTTGCCACGCTGATCTTTCCCCCATGTTCATCCACGATTTTCTTGCAGAGCGCAAGTCCGAGGCCGGTGCCCCGCGCTTTCGTGGTGAAAAACGGCTCGAATATCCGCTCCATATGCTCCGCAGTGATCCCGTGGCCGGTGTCGCTCACGGTAATAACAATATACGGGCCGGATGCGGTCGCCGTTACGGAGAGTGCTCCCCCGTCAGACATTGCCTGAAGGGCATTTTTCGCAAGATTGAGAAGCACCTGCCCCAACCTGTCCGGATTGCCCGATACCCGCAGACCCTCCCTGCATTCGCTGCGGACCGCCACACTCTGCTGCTCGGCCTCGTGGCGGATGAGCGAGACGGCATGAGCAATCATCTCGCCGGGATCGACGGGGGTCATGGGGAAGGAACCGCTCCCGGCATAGGCGAGAAGCTCATGCACCAGGTTCTCCAGGCGCAGGGCCTCCGCTACGATGCGCTCGGCAAAGGCCGAATTTCGGGCTTCCCGGGGTCTCTTGCCGATCACCTGGGCATATCCCTTGATCCCCGCCAGGGGGTTTCGTATCTCGTGGGCGAGCATGGCGCCCATCTCCCCCAGCTGGGCCAACCTTTCCCGCCGGCTCATCTCAAGCTGGTGGCGCTCTTCGCGAACGGCAAACCGGTACAGAATGACTCCGAATACCCATCCCGCGGCCAGGAGCGCCAGCAGTACCGCCGTACCGTATTCGGCGCGCCTGACAACCGCATCGGCCCGGTAAGTATGAAGGGTCATGCGGAGGACAAGCGTTTCTCCCAGGAGGTGAAGCGGAGCATAGAATTCATAAGCCTTCTCGCCGGTGCCAAGGGTAATGCGTTCCCCTAAAATTGCTGTACTCGCAAATACTTCCTTGAATTTATCGCTCTCAGCAGGAGTGCCGATGAGATCAGCATTGGAATGGAAGCGGTAGATGCCAGGCTGGTCGATGATGGCAAAAAAGGCAATGTCCGCGGGATGAAATTCGGCGAGAGTCTTGAGGGACGGATCGCCAATGGCGATGTTTTCTATGGCTGAAGTTAAGGAAAGGGCAAGGCCACGGAGGTTTTCCTCGGCAATGGGGCGGGCCACCCGGTAGTTGCTTACCGCAAACCAGATGAGGAGGAGGGAGATGGCAACTCCGGCCGGCAGGAGTATTCTTCTCGTCATTTTTTCCGTAAGAGTGCCTTTCTAAGCTCGTAGCGCATCAATATGATATTCTGAATGGAGATCATTCAGCAAGCAGAAAAACCAGTTTTACAGCTTACGAGTTGTGGAATCGCATCACGATAAACCTCCAAGTCAAGGTGGTCGCGCTGTAATCGAGATAGATCGGCTTCATAATCAGCGCTTTCCTTGCGTCTTGACACAAATATGGCCTTCCGTCTCACCGAAAGGCCAATTGTCGTAACTTCCCTTTACTTACAGTCTTCCCGCCACAGACAGCTCATTTCACCGCACTCGTCTGCCTTCCCGGTATCAAAGCATGCAGGATTCCCCTCCGCCTCCTGGATAGCCCTGATGATCTCGCCCTTCTTCATTTTCCCGGTCTTCACACCCCTCTTTTTGGCTATTTCCTTGATTTGCTCGATTTTCATGTCCCGTTTCCTCCGTCTGCGAGTTACCTGCGCTCTTTCAGGAAAGCCTCTTTGCATATTTCCGAACAAAAGTAGATCGTTGTTCCTTCTTGCTCGATCTTGTTTGCCGCCTGAGCGATCGGGAACCGCATATTACAAACGGGGTCCGTGACATAATTTTCCTTCTGATACTCAGGATGGGTTTCCAACTGAAGATATGTCTCGATGAATTCAAAGACCTTTGCTTCCACCCACTGAACGATCTCCTCCTCGCAGGAAGGGTTCTCAAGATCGAAAGTCCGCCCGTCGTAGCGCATGTACTCCATCAGCGCAGGCGCTATTTCAAGATAGTAATGTATTTGAAGTCGCTCATAAGAACCGCTGGGAGACAAGGTAAAATCAAGGGAAACCGTGGCGGGAAAATGTTCCGTTGGAGAAAATTCGCAGAGGCACTGAAAGCCTTCAACCTTTTCGAGTTCCTTCAGTTTTGAATTCTCGAAATTGCGCGACAACTCCTGCATTCTTGGATACACGACCGAAGTCAGAACATGACGGGCGGCACTGTTAAAACTCTCCCGTTTTTCCAGCAACTGCTTCATCTGAGTATCCACCTGGAGCAGCTTTTGAGCCTTCTCCTTCGCTTGCTGGAACAGGCGTCTCTGGATCTTCTCTGAAAATTTCCCGATATCAGCCATGACCGTATCCTCCCCTTACTCCGATGATTTGTTCTCCTTCGAAAAAGCCTCCTTGCACGCTTCCGAGCAGAAGTAGAACGTATGACCAGTCAACTCGACCCTGCTGGTCGCGGCAACAGACGAAATCTGCATGCCGCAGACCGGATCGATGACGATGTTGTCCTTCTGGTAGAAGGGATGGGTTTCCAGGCGGAGATAGGTATCGACAAATTCAACAATCTTTTCTTCCACCCACAGGCCAATCGCCGTATCTGAGCTGTCGAGCGGGAAACCCTTCTCTTCATCCCGCTTGTATTCCATCAGCATGGGACGTATCTCAAGGTTGTAGCGGGCCGTCAGCCCGGTGTAATTATCTCCGGGGAGCAGGCAGATATCGAAGGAGACGGTGGCGGGGAAACGGGGGGTGTGGGAAAACGCGCAAACACAATGAAAATCTGAGTCGCCATGCCGCTCAGTGATGGTGGCGTTGTCAAAATGCCGCAATAGCTCCTCCATCCGGGGATGGATGACCGACTCAATGATACCGCGAGCAACGGCGGAAAATCGCTCCCGTTGTTCCAGCATCTCGTTCATCGTGCTGTCGATAAGCTTCTGCTGCTCGGCAAGATCACGCTGATGCCGTTCGATGCAACCGAGTATTTTGTCAGATAATCGTCCGGTCTCCGTCATGATTGTCACCTCCCGATTTTATGACCGCAGGGCTTTTATCAACGGAACTTGGCGTGGCACTCCGCGCACTTCGCTTCCGCCTTTTTGAAAGCGTCCCTGGCCTTGGCAAAATCCCCTTTTTTCGCCAGCGCCACCGTTTCCTTGAGGTCGCTTTCAAAGCCTGCTGCTATGCTCCTGAACGTTTTCAGTTGCTTGAGGTTCTTGTGGGGCTTCGCCTTTTTCAGGTTAGCGGTCGTGGCGAGCATCTTCCCGGCCTCCGTCTCGACAGCAACGGGGTCCTTTTTCTCCAGGGCCGCCTCGACCTTCGCGAGGGCCATGCCATACATGGGCATCATGTCATGCAGCTTTTGCATCTGCGCATTGGCCTTATGCTTTTTCTCGTGCTTCTCACCTTCCTGAGCGAAAGCCCCGCCCTGAATCAGAAGAAAGGCGCAGATTGTTATTGCCATAACTCTTTTCATCGTTTTCTCCTCCAAATTGTAACAGGTTTCAATGCTCTTTCACGTCCAGGGAATGCTCCTCATCCCCTTCAGCCATTCTTCCGAGTTTATCCACGACCTTCCAGCGGACCTTGATCGGCATTCCGGCCTTGAAAATCGTCGGGTCCTTCGGCTTCAGGACCGCAGCCATGTCGAAAACCGAATGGAAGACCTCTCCTTCAAAAGGCCTCCCCTCCTTGTCGGATATCAGCAATTCTTTTATCTCGACAGGCCGGTCGAAATAGGCGCTCACCTCTTCAACATCCTTCGCCCCTTT
>JAMPXD010000133.1 GCA_023701365.1 Geobacteraceae bacterium | reverse complement strand
GGCGATCTCCATCTGCCTCTTGGCGATCAGCGGCCGGGCGATGGAGGTGCCGAGCAGGTAGTGCCCCTCGTAGATGGCGTTGGCGCGGAACATCGGGTAGACGAAGTCGCGCACGAACTCCTCGCGCAGGTCGTCGATGTAGACCTTGTCGGCGCCGGTGGCGAACGCCTTGTCCCGGACCGGGGCGAGCTCGTCCCCCTGTCCGAGATCAGCGGAGAAGGTGATCACCTCGCAGCCGTACTCATTCTTCAGCCACTTGAGGATGATCGAGGTGTCAAGCCCCCCCGAATAGGCGAGGACGATCTTTTTCACTTCTTTCTTGGCCATGCGGTTCTCCTTTGTGTTTTGTATATCGCATTATCACCAGGAGCGTCGATTTTGCGCAAGGTCAAGGCGCCCAAGGAAACCCGCGGAGGCGTGGCAGCGCCACGTCGCACAAGGAGTTTCCGCCGGGCAACGCAGAGATTGCGGAAAAGCGGCGCTCCGGCCTAAACCATCAACGTTGCCATGATCGCCTTCTGCACATGGAGCCGGTTCTCCGCCTCGTCCCAGACCGCCGAGTGGGGCCCCTCGATGACGTCGTCGCTGATCTCCTCGCCCCGGTGGGCCGGCAGGCAGTGGAGCACCATGCAGTTCCCCTTTGCTTCATCGAGGAGCGCCTCGTTCAGCTGGAACCCGGCAAAGGCCTGCTCCCGCTCCTGCTGCTCCTGCTCCTGCCCCATGCTCGCCCAGACGTCGGTGTTCAAGACGTCCGCATCTTTGGCCGCCTCTTTGGGGTCATGGGTGAGGACGATCTTGGAGGTGGCCCTATCCCTGGCCCACGCCAGCACCTTTTCGTCCGGCTCGTACCCCGGCGGGCAGGCGAGGGTCAGGTCGAAGCCGAAGACTGTAGCCGCCTCGACCCAGGTGTTGGCCATGTTGTTGCCGTCGCCGATCCAGGCGAACTTCAGCCCCTGGTACCCCCCCCGGTGCTCGATCACCGTAAACAGGTCGGCCATCACCTGGCAGGGGTGGAACAGGTCGGTGAGGCCGTTGATCACCGGCACCGACGAGTATCTGGCGAACTCCTCGACGACCTCCTGGCCGTAGGTGCGGATCATCACCCCGTCGCAGTAGCGGGCGATGGTCCGGGCGGTGTCCCTGATCGGCTCGCCCCGTCCCATCTGGGAGGTAGCGGAGGAGATGAACAGGCCGTGCCCCCCCAGCTGGAAGACCCCCACCTCGAAGGATACCCGGGTCCGGGTCGACGACTTCTCGAAGATAAGGGCCACGGTCTTCCCCTTGAGGAGGTGATGCTCGATCCCCTTCTTCTGTTTCTCCTTCAGCTCCCTGGTGAGGGTGAAGAGGTCGTCCAGTTCCGCCTTGGTGAACTGGTTGAGTGCCAGGAAATCTTTTTTCATATCTCTATCCTTCTCGTGGAATCTCATGTAGGAGCGGCGCCTCGCCGCGATGGGCTGCCAGCATCGAGTAATCGCGCCGGGGCGGCGCTCCTACCCAAGTTACATCTCCGCCAGAATCCCCGATAAAATTCCGATCATCTGGTCCACCTCCGCCTTGGTCACGATCAGCGGCGGGACGAAGCGGAGCACCCGGTCCTGGGCCACGTTCAGCAGCAGGCCGCGCTCAAGCCCCTTCTTCACGATGTCGCCGGCCGGCACAGAGAGCTCCATGCCGATCATCAGGCCGATGCCGCGCACCTCGACGAAGAAGGGGAATTTCTCCCCGAGGCTCTCCAGCTCCCCCAGCAGGTACTCCCCGATCTCTTCCGCATGATTGAGTATCCCCTCCTCCAGGATGGTCCGCACTGCGGCCACCGCGGCGGCGGTCACCAGCGGGTTGCCGCCGAAGGTGGAGCCGTGGGTGCCGGGACCGAACGCGGAGGCCACCTCCTCCCGGGCCAGCATGGTGCCGATCGGAGCGCCGCCGGCCAGGGCCTTCGCCAGGGTCATGATGTCCGGGACCACCCCGAAGTGCTCGTGGGCGAACAGTTTGCCAGTCCGCCCCATCCCCACCTGGACCTCGTCGAAGATCAGCAGGAGGTTGTGGGCGTCGCAGATTTCCCGCACCTCCCGGAAGTAGCCGGCGGACGGGACCACCACCCCCCCCTCCCCCTGGATCGGCTCCAGCATCACCGCGCAGGTGTTCGGGGTAATCCCCTTGTGCAGGGCCTCGGCGTCATTGAACGGCACATGGCGGAAACCGTGCAGGAGCGGGTCGAAGAATTTCTGCACCTTCTCCTGGCCGGTGGCGGAAACGGTGGCCATGGTCCGGCCGTGGAAGGAGGCGAGGGCGGTGACGATCTCGTAGCGGTCGGCGCCGAACTTCTCCCGGCTGTACTTGCGGGCCAGCTTGATGGCCGCCTCGTTCGCCTCGGCGCCGGAGTTGCAGAAAAAGGCGCGGTCGGCGAAGGAGTGGCTGCAGAGGAGCTCGGCCAGCTCGATCTGGCTCGGGATGTGGTAATAGTTGGAGCAATGGATCAGCTCCCCCGCCTGCTTCTGCAGGGCCGCAACCACCCGGGGATGGCAGTGGCCGAGGTTGTTGACCGCCACCCCGGCCAGGAAATCGAGATACTCCCTGCCGTCGGCATCCCACAGCCGGCACCCCTCACCCCGCACCGGCACCAGCGGGTAGCGGCCGTAGGTTTTCATGATGTACTTGTCAGCCTTGGCGATCCATTGCTGTGAGTTCATGGTTTACGCTCCATCTGTCGTAAGAAACGTGGATTTTGCGGCAAGGTCAAGGCGAGCAAGGGATTGCGCGGAGACGTAGTACCCACAGGGCATAAACAGCGCTACGTCGCACAAGCGATCCCGCAGCTCAACGCAGAGATTGCCCAAAAGCCGCGTTTCTCATCCGAGGATCTCCGTGCCTATTCCGACATCCGTCAATATCTCCAGCAACACGGCATGCTCGACCCGGCCGTCGACGATGTGGGCCTTCTTTACCCCGTCCCGCAGGGCATCGACGCAGCAGGTCACCTTGGGGATCATCCCGCCGGTGATGGTGCCGTTGTCGATGAGCGCCGGCACCTGGTCGAACTCGATGCTGGAGAGGAGGTTCCCCTCCCGGTCCTTGACGCCGGGGACGTCGGTCAGCAGGATCAGCTTCTCCGCCTTGACCGCCGCCGCCACCCGGCCGGCCACCAGGTCGGCATTGATATTGTAGCTCTCCCCGCCGAGGCCGACGCCGACCGGGGCGATCACCGGGATGAACCCCCCTCTTTCGAGGGTCTCCAGGATGGCGGCATCGACCCTGGTCACGTCGCCGACCAGACCGATATCTACGGTCTCGATGGTGCCGTCGTCGCGCTTTACCTCCTGGAGGAGCTTCTTGCAGAGGAGCAGGCCGCCGTCCTTGCCCGACAGGCCGACCGCCTTGCCGCCGTGCTGGTTGAGGTAGCCGACCACCTCCCGGTTCACCTGGCCGGTCAGCACCATCTCCACCACCGCCATCGTGGCGGCGTCGGTTACCCGCATCCCCTTGACGAACTCGGAGACGATGCCGTAGCGCCTGAGGGTCTCGTTGATCTGGGGGCCGCCGCCATGGACGATGACCGGGTTGATCCCGATGTACTTGAGGAGGATCACGTCGAGGGCGAACGACCGCTTCAGCGCCTCGTCGGCCATCGCGTGACCGCCGTACTTGATGACCACGGTCTTGCCGGAAAACCTCCTGATGTAGGGGAGCGCTTCCAGCAGGGTGGTCGCCTTGTCGATGAATTTCTGCATGGGAAATTCTCCGTGCCGGCCGGAGAGGCCGGACTTCACAGGTTAAGGAAGTCAATATAGCAGATAGACGGAAATAATCAACAATAAAGAGGCTTTACGCCCAGTTTTCGGAGCAGTGGAGAAGTGCGGCCAATCGGGAGGGAATCTGCCGGGAGGAAACGGGGAGGAATCAGGCCTTCCTGAGGGGGACGGCGACGCTAACCCTGGTCCCCTTCCCCGGCTCGCTTTCGATGGCAATCGTGCCGCCGTGGAGCCTGACAAACTCCCTCGCGTAGTAGAGACCGAGGCCGAAACCGCGGATCTGGCCGGTCCGCGCCGAGTCCACCTGGAAGAACTTTTCGAAGACCTTGGGGAGGTCCTCCCTGGCGATGCCGACACCCTTGTCTTCGACGGTGATCCGGAACGTCTCATCGAGGACCTTGAGGGAGACGGCCACCCGCCCCGTTTCGCCGGAAAACTTGAAGGCATTCTCGATGATCTGCCTGATGGCGAAGGTCAGCTTCTCCCGGTCGAGGAGCACCGGGGGGAGCGGCTCGAGGTCGAGATCGATCTCCACCCCCGGCTTGTCGGCGGCCTCCTTCGACATCTGGAGCAGCTGACTGATGATGCCGGCGGGATTGCACGGCTCCAGCTTCAGGCCGCTGCCGTCGTCGATCGCCTGGCTGAAGGCGAGGAGGTCGGCGACCAGGCGCTCCAGGTAGCACGCCTCGTCATAGGTGAGCCGCAGATATTTCCGGTACATCGGGTCGTCGGGATCGTAGACCCCGTTGGCCAGGTTTTGCAGAAACAGGGAGATGGCGGTGATCGGGGTGCGGAATTTGTGGGAGATCAGGGAGAGGAAATTGGACTTGAAGCGGTCCATGCTCTTGAGGTTGGCGATTTCCTCTTTCAGGGCCTTCTTGACGAGCGCCTTGTCGACCGCGGTCTTCAGTTGCAGCAGGTTCAGCGGTTTGGTGATGAAGTCGTCGGCATCGGCCTTGAGGGCGTTCAGGATCACGTCCTTTTCGGCGAAGCCGGTCATGACGATCACCACCAGGGTCGGCTCCAGCTCCTTGAGCCTTTTCAGGAGCTCGATCCCCCCCATCCGCGGCATCATCACGTCGGTCAGGATGACGTCGATCTCCTCCCCCTGGAATATCCGCAGCGCCTCCTCGCCGTTGCCGGCGTGGAGCACCCGGTACCCCTTGAGCGCCTTGCTGCAGAGATCGCGGATGATCGCCTCGTCATCGACGACCAGCACCGCCTTGCCGGACGGCTGCCCGGAATCGTGTCCCGGCCTGTTCTGTTGGCTGATTTCCGGCATGGGAGAGAGCCCTCAGTGGTACGCTCAGGCAATGAGCGAGTAGATAGTTTCCAGCGCCTCGGTCAACTTGTCCGGCTGCCCCCCTCCCGCCTGCGCCAGGTCGGGCTTGCCGCCGCCGCTGCCACCGATAACGGGGGCCAGGGCCTTGACGATCTCGCCCGCCTTGAAGCGGCCGGTCAGGTCGCTGGTGACGGCCACCAGCAGGGTCGCCTTCCCCCCGCTCTCGCAGCCGAGCGCGATGATCCCGGAGCCGAGGCGCGCCTTCAGGGTATCGGCGAGCTCGCGCAGACCCTTCGGATCGGCGCTCTCCACCCTGGCCGCCAGGACCTTCACCCCCGCCACCTCCTTCAGGCCGGCCAGCAGATCGGCGGACTTGGCGGAGTTCAGCCGCCCCTGGAGCGTCTCGATCTCCCGCTGCAGCTCCTTCTGCCGGGCCAGGAGCTTCTCCAGCTTGTCCACCGGGTCGCTCCCCTCGGCCTTGACCAGGAAGGCGATCCTTTTCTGCTCGTCCTCGAGCCTGCGGACAAAGGCGAGGGCGCCGGTGCCGGTGACGGCCTCGATCCGCCGCACCCCGGCGGCGATCCCGGTTTCGCTGATGATCTTGAAGAAGCCGATGTCGCCGGCGGCATGGACGTGGGTGCCGCCGCAGAGCTCGGTGCTGACGCCGCCGACCCGGACCACCCTGACCCGCTCGCCGTATTTCTCGCCGAACAGGGCGGTGGCGCCGCTCTCCAGCGCCTCCTGGACCGCCATCTCCTGGCCATGGACCTCATCGTTCAGCATGATGTAGCCGTTGACCAGGTCCTCGGCGCGCCGGATCTCTTCCGGGGTCATGGCCGAGAAGTGGGTGAAGTCGAACCGGAGCCGGTCGGGCGCCACCAGCGAGCCGGCCTGCTTGACATGTTCGCCGAGCACCTCCCGGAGCGCCGACTGGAGAAGGTGGGTAGCGGTGTGGTTGCGGGCCGTGGCGCTGCGCTCACCGACCGCCACGGTCAGATCGGCGGCCTCGCCGACGGCAATGGTCCCCTCGGTCACCGTCGCCCGGTGGACGATCAGCTCCGGGAAGGGGCGGAGCGTGGCGGTCACCCGCAGGTGGCCGCTGCCGGTGGAGATGGTGCCGGTATCCCCCGCCTGGCCGCCGGATTCGCCATAGAAGGGGGTGCATTCGGTGATGACCTCGACCTCATCGCCGGCCTCCGCAGCAGGGACCTCGGCACCGTCCCTGATGATGGCGGTTACCGGGGCATAGGCGGTCTGCTCGTCATAGCCGACGAAGCGGCTCCGGACCCCCCGCGTGTGGAGGGTCTTGTGGATGGCGGCGATCCCCTCCTCGCCCGACCCTTTCCAGTGCTCCCGGGCCAGCTCGCGCTGCCGCTCCATGCAGGCATTGAAACCCGCCTCGTCGATGGTGAATCCTTCGCCCGCCACGATGTCATTGGTCAGGTCGGTGGGGAAGCCGTAGGTGTCGTAGAGCTTGAACAGGGTCTCGCCGGGGATCACGGCGCGGCCGGCCTGGCGCAGCGAGGCCATCTCCTCGTTGAGGATCCGCAGGCCGTTGTCGAGGGTCTCGATGAACCGCTCCTCCTCCGCCAGGACCACCTTCTTGATGTAGGCCTCCCGCTCGATCAGCTCGGGATAGGCGTCCGCCATCATCTCGTTGACCGCGTCCACCGCCCGGTACAGCATCGGCTCGGCAAAGCCAAGCATCTTGGCGTGACGGGCGGCCCGTCGCATGATCCGCCGCAGCACATAGCCCCGCCCCTCGTTGCTGGGGAGCGCGCCGTCGCAGATGAGGAAGGTGGTCGCCCGGGCATGGTCGGCAATGACCCGCATGGAGACGTCGTCCCGCGCGCTGTCCCGGTACTTCTTGCCGGAGAGCCGCTCGATGTGGCGGATGATCCCCTGGAACAGATCGGTGTCGTAGTTCGACTTCACCCCCTGCATGACCGTGGAGATCCGCTCCAGCCCCATGCCGGTGTCCACCGCCGGCTTGGGGAGGGGGGTGAGAGTCCCGTCGGCGGACCGGTCGAACTGCATGAAGACGTTGTTCCAGATCTCCATGTAGCGGTCGCAGTCGCACCCCACCGCGCACTCCGGGGAACCGCAGCCCACCTCCGGGCCGTTGTCCCAGAAAATTTCCGTGCAGGGCCCGCAGGGGCCGGTGTCCCCCATGGACCAGAAGTTGTCCTTCTCGCCGAAGCGGTAGATCCGCTCGCGCGGTACCCCTTCCTGGAGGTGCCAGATGTCTGCCGCCTCGTCGTCATCCTGAAAGACCGTGACATAGAGCCGGCTCTTGTCGAGTCCCAGCTCCCGGGTCAGGAAGTCCCAGGCATAGGCGATCGCCTCCTTCTTGAAATAGTCGCCGAAGGAGAAGTTGCCGAGCATCTCGAAGAAGGTATGGTGCCGGGCGGTCCGCCCCACGTTCTCCAGGTCGTTGTGCTTGCCCCCGGCCCGGACGCACTTCTGCGAGGAGCAGGCCCGGACGTAGTCCCGCTTTTCCATGCCGAGGAAACAGTCCTTGAACTGGTTCATGCCGGCATTGGTGAACAGGAGGGTCGGGTCGTTGTGGGGGATCAGGCTGGAACTGGCGACTATGGTATGGCCCCGATCGGCGAAATAGGTCAGAAAGCGGGCGCGGATCTCTTTACCTGTCATGAATAAGACTCCAAAGATGATGAGTGGTATTGCTCCGGCAGAAATTGCTGCCGTTATTCGTCGGGCTCTGCCGCACCCTTGCGGAGAAAATCGAAAATAGCGGCAGAGGAGAACCCCCGCCGCTGCAGATAGGCGAACAGCCGCCTCTTGTCCCGGTCGGAGGCCGTGTGGGGATCGAACCCGGCAAATTTACGTGCCGCGACCATCGCCAGGGTCTCCCCTTCCCCGTGGGTGGCGGTTATGGCGGCGACCACGTCCGCAATGATCTCCCGCGCCACCCCCCGGCGGGCGAGCTCCAGGCGCAGGCGCGGCCCGTAACCCCGACCGCTGCGGACTGCCGACTCCACCCACCGCTCGGCGAAGCGCCGGTCATCCAGGTAGCCGGAGCGGGCAAGCCGGCCGACCACCTCAGCGACCGGACCGGTCGAAAAACCCTTGTCGCGGAGCTTGGCCTCAAGCTCCGCGACGCTGTGGTCGCGGCGGGCGAGCGCCCTTACGGCACAGGCCAGGGCTTTCTCCGCCTCCTCCACCTCAGAACTTTTCTATGTCGAGCCGCTCGCCCCCGTCGGGCGCCTCCGCTTCGCCGACGAACTGGTCCCAGCTGAGGTCCGAGGTGGAGGATATCCCGGAGATCTTCAGGGCGAAATCGTCCGGGTTGGAGCACTGGCGGAGCGCCTCTTCGTAGGTGATCAGCTTTCGTGAATAGAGCTGCATGAGCGACTGGTCGAACGACTGCATCCCATAGGAGACCACCCCCTGGGCGATCGCCTCGGGAATCTGCTTGGTCTTGTCCTTGTCGTCGATGCATTCGCGGATCCGGGCGGTGCCGAGCATGATCTCGACCGCCGGCACCCTCCCCTTGCCGTCTGCCTTGGGGACCAGCCGCTGGGAGATGACCCCCTTGATCACGCCGGAGAGCTGCATCCGCACCTGGCGCTGATGGTATGGGGGAAACACGGAGATGATCCGGTTCACGGTCTCCGCGGCATCCAGGGTATGGAGGGTGGACAATACCAGATGGCCGGTCTCGGAGGCGGTCAGGGCGGTCTCGATGGTTTCCAGATCGCGCATCTCCCCCACCATGATCACGTCCGGGTCCTGGCGCAGCGCCCCCTTCAGGGCGCTGGCAAACGACAGGGTGTCGAAGCCGACCTCCCGCTGGCTGATGATGCTCTTCTTGTCCCGGTGCAGATACTCGACCGGGTCCTCAATGGTGATGACGTTGCAGGTGCGGTGCTCGTTGATGTAGTCGATCATCGCCGCCAGGGTGGTGGACTTGCCGCTGCCGGTGGTGCCGGTGACCAGAACCAGGCCGCGCTCTTCCATGGCGATCTTTTTCAGGATCGGCGGCAGGGTGAGGCTGTCCAGAGAAGGCACAATCATGGAGATGGCGCGAAACACCATGGTCACGGTCCCCCGCTGGGAGAAGACGCTGACCCGGAAACGCCCCAGGCCCGGGACACCGTAGGAAAGGTCTACTTCAAATTGCTCAGCGAACTGCTTCTTCTGCCGCTCGCTCATGATGGCCAGGGCCATCCCGCTGGCCGCGTCGGGGGCGAGCCGCGGCGCGTTGGGGATCGGATGGAGCCTGCCGTCGATCCGGACGATCGGCGGCAGGCCGGCCTTGATATGGATGTCGGAGCCGCGCGCCTTTACCCCTATGGCCAGTATCTCGTTCAGTTGCATGGCATCATGCCTGTCCCGGCGCGGCCAGCGCCCGGGAAAGACCGAGCTCCGCCAGCAGCCTCTCCTGAATAGTCCCGGCAATCTCCGGGTGCTCCTTCAGGAAGATCCGGGAGTTCTCCCGCCCCTGACCGATCCGTTCCTTCTCAAAGGAGAACCAGGCGCCGCTCTTGTCGACGATCCCCTTCTCCACCGCCAGGTCGAGCAGGTCACCTTCCCTGGAGATCCCCTCGCCGTAGAGGATGTCGAACTCGACCTCCTTGAAGGGGGGGGCCACCTTGTTCTTCACCACCTTCACCTTGGTGCGCGAGCCGATCACGTCGTTCCCCTGCTTAAGGCTGGCGATCTTCCTGATGTCCATCCGCACCGAGGCGTAGAACTTCAGGGCGTTGCCGCCGGTGGTGGTTTCCGGGTTGCCGAACATCACCCCGATCTTCATCCTGATCTGGTTGATGAAGATGACGCAGCAGTTGGACTTGGAGATGATGCCGGTCAGCTTCCGCAGCGCCTGGGACATGAGGCGCGCCTGCAGCCCCATGTGGGAATCCCCCATGTCCCCCTCGATCTCCGCCTTGGGGACCAGGGCGGCCACCGAGTCCACCACCAGCACGTCGATGGCGCCGCTCCTGACCAGGGTTTCGGCAATCTCCAGGGCCTGTTCGCCGGTATCCGGCTGGGAGACCAGCAGATCATCGGTCCTCACCCCGAGCTTGCGGGCGTAGCCGATGTCCAGGGCGTGCTCCGCGTCGACGAAGGCCGCTATCCCCCCCATTTTGTGGGCTTCCGCTATGATATGGAGGGCCAGGGTGGTTTTCCCGGATGATTCGGGGCCGAAGATCTCGATAACCCGCCCCCGCGGCACCCCCCCCACGCCGAGCGCCAGGTCGAGGGAGAGGGAGCCGGTCGGAATCGCGGCGACATCCGGCAGCGGCTCTCCGGTGCCGAGTCTCATGATCGCCCCTTTTCCGAACTGCTTCTCAATCTGGCTCAACGCCAGGTCAATCGCCTTCTCTCTATCCGACATCCAATGGCCTCCTGTAGTTGTATGCGCCTGACACGATGGGAAATTAAAAGTTCATAGCACATTTGTCGTGGCTATTTCAAGCTTATCTTTATAAAACGGAACGACCCCATCCCCACCCCTGCCCTCCCCTTGGAGGGGAGGGAGCAATCTCTCAATTCCCCTCTCCTTCAGGCCCGCTTTGAGGGTCCTGAGGGAGAGGGCTACCTCCAAACTTCCCTCTCCCTCAGGGAGAGGGCCAGGGTGAGGGTGGGGTTTTAAAGCCGCGCCTCACAGCGTTTCCTCGTAGCCGTAATCGATCTGCCCCGGCAAGGGGTGGCCCGGTTCCTGCTGCATGAACGGCAAGGCCGGCTGAGACGTCCCTTCTTCGAGGGGAATCAGCAGGAAAAAGGCGCTCCCGGAGG
>JAMPXD010000132.1 GCA_023701365.1 Geobacteraceae bacterium | reverse complement strand
TTCCTGAAGATCATGCACACCCCGTCGTCGCGTCCCTCCAAGACCGACCCGAACGGGATCTCCTGCGTGGTGCCGCACTGCTCCCACATCGACCACACCGAGCACGACCTCGACTGCGTGGTCACCGAGCAGGGGCTGGCCGATGTCCGCGGCATGGCGCCGAAGGACCGGGCCAAGCGTATCATCGAGAAGTGCGCCCACCCGGACTACAAGCCGATCCTCAGTGAGTACCTGGAGATCGCCACCAGGGATTGCCTCGCCAGGAAGGTCGGCCACGAGCCGCAGTTGTGGGACCGGGCATTCAAGATGCACCTCAACCTGGCCCAGAACGGCACCATGAAGGTCAAGAACTGGGACGTCAAGATCGACCTCTGCGAGTAATTGTTGCCGGGTCCAGATGCAGATCTGCCACCACCAAGACAAAAAGCCCCGCCGGATTTCCGGCGGGGCTTTTTATCTATAGTGGTTTCGCGAGCATGTCAGGTAACAGTCACCCTTTTTTCTCCCGTTTGAACACGGCATGGTACTTTTGCAGCCCGGCTGGAGTGAGATGGGGGAGAAATCCGATCAGCTCCCACCCCTCGCTTCCCAGACTGTTCAGGGTATGCAGACTCGCGTGGAGACTTTCCTCGAACAACTCCTCATCCACCGCAGCCGAGCCGATGAAAACGAGCTTGTATTCCCAGCTCATGCCCCCTCCCTTAAGGCCTGTCGCTAACCAGGTTTACGGACAGGCCGTCAGTCAAGCTGCTCCACCAGGTAATTCTGTGCCCCCATCTGCCTGATCTGGTCGAGCTGGGCCTCGAGCAGGTCTATGTGGTCCTCCTCCTCCTTCAGGATCGCCTCGAGCAGCTCGCGGGTGCCGTTGTCCCCGACCTCGACCGCCACCCTGATGCTCTCGTTGTACCCCCGGATCGCCATCTCCTCGGCGCCCCGGTCGTTCTCGTGCATCTTCTCCACCTCGGCGCCGATATAGAGCTTGTTCAGGTGGCTGACGATCGGCCGCCCCTCAAGGAAGAGTATCCGGGCGATCAGCTTCTCGGCGTGCTTCATCTCGTCGATGGCCCGCTTCTCGATCATCTTGTGCAGCCGCTCGTACTTCCAGTTGTCGCACATCTCGGCGTGGACCATGTACTGGTTGATAGCGGTCAGCTCTTCGGCCAGCCGGGCGTTCAGGTGCTCGATGATCTTCTCATTACCTTTCATACAATATTCTCCTTTGTCCGTTGGAAGTGAGGCCGGCGGAGGGCGCCGGCGTGCATGCTTGCTTTAATTGAAGCAGACTTCAGGCAAAGGTCAAGCGTGAGGGTGCCGCTTTTAGGCGGCTGGTGCAGGAAGAACCGGAAACATATGCGTTGACAAAATGATGTCAGCCCATTATAGTGATAATGATTTTCAGTTTTATCTTCAGGAGTTCGCCACAATGGGAAGCCAGCTCAGCCGGACGGTGCCGCCTCTTTCACCATGGAACGCCATAGCCGCCCGTTTCCCCGATGAGCGCGACTGCCTTGCCTCCTATCTCGCCCTGGAGAGCGCGGAAGTCGTGGCAGGGGTCAAGCCGGGAAACCTGGTGAATGTCGTCAACCGGAAACGTCCGTGCGGACGGAACCCTTACGCCCTCTGGCGGAGAGACGGCGGCACCCTCCTTGCCGCGTCAGAGCTGGCTGTGCTGGAACTGCTCGACCGGCGGAGCTCCCTGCTCCTCTACATCTTCCGCGAGGATCTTCTGCAGGAGCTGTTGGACCGCAAGCCGGTGGCCGCCATCCTGGAGAGATGCGGCTACCGGGAACCCGCCAACCTCCAGGCAACGCTCGCCGACCTGCAGCTCCGGCTCAGGTCGGGGTCCTTCCCCCATGAAATCGGCATATTTCTCGGCTACCCGCTCAAGGACGTGCTCGCCTTCATGGGGCAGATCACCCTCCCCTTTGCCTGCCAGGGGCCGTGGAAGATCTACGGCAACCCCAGGCAAAGCCTGGAACTGGCGGAGCGCTTCCGGGAGTGCCGCTGCCGCATGGCCTTCCGGCTGGCCGGATGCGACGACCCCGCCCTCTGCCTGCAGGAAGCAGCCTAGCCGAACGGGCCGCTCCTAGGCGCTCTTCCCCTGCCGGGAAAACCGGACCTGGCAGAGGTCGTGCCGGCACAGCGCATCGACAAAATCGGGGCAGGTGAGGCAGCTCTTCTTTTCCAGCGCGCTTCTCCGTTCCATCCCTGCGAACTCCGCCGGCGCGGAGTTTGTTCGCAGAGGGTCGCTGCCGATCTCGACCCAGCCGCTTCCCCGTCTGAAGGCAACGATCCTGCCCGCCCCGATGAGCTCGTCAAGGGCACTGTTCCGAACATGACCAAAACTGTTGTCTTTGTACTGCACCATAACCGCCATCGCCCAAGGTCTCCTTTGCTTGTTAGATTCTCTCGGCTCTTTCGGAAATTATGATGTTTTAATCATATCACAAATCTGCAATTTGTTAAATATATTCTAACGCAGCTACAGCAAGACCCTGAAAAGGGGCGACCTCACTCCTTTTTCACGAACTTGAGCGCCGCCGAATTCATGCAGTAACGCAGCCCGGTCGGCGGCGGGCCGTCGTCGAACACATGCCCCAGGTGGGCGTCGCAACGGGCGCAGAGGATTTCGGTCCGCACCATGAAGAGCGACCGGTCCCTGGCAGTCCGGATGTTCTCCGGGGCGACCGGTGCCGTAAAACTCGGCCAGCCGGTGCCCGACTCGAATTTGTCGTCCGAGCTGAACAGGTCGAGACCGCAGCAGACGCACCGGTAGGTCCCCTTCTCGTGGTTGTTCCAGTAGGCGTTGGCAAACGGTTTTTCCGTTCCCCGCCGGCGCGTCACCCGGAATTGCTCCGGGGTGAGGAGCTTTTGCCACTCCCCGTCGTCCTTGACCACCTTTTCCGTCATGATGTACCCTCCCCTCGCCACCGACCAGACTCGGATCTCCCCCGGAGCGCTCTTCTGCTTCCCCTCCATAGAGATGCCGCCGCACGCCGTGGCAGCGACAGCCAGCAGCATGATCACGGTAAAACGTATCTTCATGACCGACTCTCCTCTTTTCGCCTTCTCGCCCATTTCATTCGGTGCAGCCCATCCGTCAAGCATCCCGTTCCCAACGGCTTTCCGCATGTAGTGCCCCTGAATGGCCCAGATTGCACGGGCTCGATGATGGGCGGCTGTTTTTCCTATTGCACCGCAATCCCGTCGATTTTTGCCATGGCTGTGCATGGCCCGCTACTGGCAGCTCCCCCCTTCCCCCTCCCGGGTGATCAGCCGCACCTGCCGTTCGTACAGGATGTAGTAGTACGCCCAGTTGAGGAGAACCAGGAGGCGGTTGCGGAAGCCGATCAGGTAGTAGAGGTGGAGGCCGAGCCAGACGATCCAGGCCAGGTAACCTGAGAAGTTCCTGCCGTAGACGGTGGCCACGGCTGCGCTTCGGCCGATGGTGGCCATGGCCCCCTTGTCGCGGTAGCGGAATGGGGGCAGCGGCTTGCCGAGATAACGGGCAAGGATCGCCCGCCCAGCATAATCCCCCTGCTGCATCGCCACCGAAGCGACCATGGGGAGCGCCGCCCCGTCCTGCGCAAGGTAGGCGAGGTCGCCTACCACAAACACCTCCGGGTGCTCCGCCAGGGTCAGGTCGGGCTCGACCGGGACCCGGCCGCCGGGGGCTCTCGGGACGGCGAGGACATCGGCCAGCGGAGCCACGCAGACTCCGGCCGACCAGAACAGGGTGTGGGCGGGGATCTGGCTGCCGTCCTGCAGATGGACCCGCTCCGGTTCCGCCCCGCTCACCCTGGTGGAGAGCAGCACCTCCACCCCCATCCGCTTCAGCTTTTCCAGGGCATACCGCTGCAGCTCCACCGGGAGGGCCGCCAGCAGCCGGTCGGTCGCCTCGACCAGCAGGATGCGGGGCTCCGTGACCCCCAGCTCGGGATAATCCTTGGTCAGCACGAAACGGGCCAGCTCCGCCAGGGCGCCGGCGAACTCGACACCGGTCGGCCCGCCGCCGACGATGACGAAGGTGAGAAGTGCCCTCCGCCGGACCGGGTCCCGCTCCCGGGCGGCCCGCTCGAACGAGCCAAGCACCTGGTTGCGCAGCTCCACGGCATGGTCCAGCTTCTTCAGGTCATAGGCGTGGCGCTCGATGCTCTCCATGCCGAAGAAGTTGGTGACGCTCCCGGCGGCGAGCACCAGGTAGTCGTAGTCGATGACGTCGCCGGCGATGAACAGGCGGCGTTTGCAGAAATCGGCGCCGCACACCTCGGCGAGCCGGAAACTGACCCCTTCCCAGCGGCGCACCAGTGCCCGGATCGGGTAAGCGATCGACTCCTGCTCCAGGGATGCGGTCGCCACCTGGTACAGGAGGGGCTGGAACAGGTGGTAGTTCTGCCGGTCGAACAGGAGCACCTCCATCCCTTTCCCCGCCAGTGCCCGGGCCGCCCGGAGCCCGGCGAATCCCACCCCCACGATCACCACCCGTTTCATCTTGACCCTCACGCGGTTTGCGTTTATACGCCCGGTTCAGCTTCAACGGTAGCACAACCCGCGGTAAGGTCAACCGGGGTCCGCGATCTGCCTCAGCGTCGCTGGCGAAAACCTGGAGCCACCCCGGCCCGCCTGTCGGGAGCCGTCCAATCCCCCCCTGATTCGTCGGCACGGAGTAAAACCCAGCCGTTACCGCGCCAGCCGCAGCGTCTTGTTGCACAACTCCCTTTTCCTGCTACCATTGGAGAGGCAGGCAGATATCTTTGCCGGTAAAGGGGGCTCTTGCGCCAATGCCGGCGGAAAGAATGAACGGGATGGAGAGCGCTCCGGCAACAAATGGATTCAGGCGCGGCGTACTCGGCATTTTCCTCCTGGGGATCGTCATCCCGGTCGGCGGCATGCTGTTCCTGCGTCTCTTCTTTTCCGATCAGAAGTGGGTCCATCCTCCGCTTCACACCGCCATCGAGATTCCCGGAAGTTTCGCCGCCGTCTCCCTGGCGGTCCTCCTCCTGGTGCTGCGCAGATACAACCGGGATCTCTCCCGTCATGTCTGGATCGCCTGCGGCCTGATCGCCATGGGGACACTGGACGGCTTCCACACCGCGTTTACTCCGAGCGGCCCTTTCCTCTGGCTGCTCCACTCGGCTACCCTGGCCGGCGGCCTTCTCTTCTCCCTGGTCTGGCTGCCGGAACGGTTCGCAAGGTCGCGCACAGCCGACCTGTTGCCGCTCGTCATTGCCGTGGCGATAGGGATCTTCGCACTCCTGTCGGTTGCCTTTCCCGCTGCCGTGCCGCTGATGGAACTTGTGGAAGAGTTTCCCCCGGCGGGCAATATCACCTCCATCTGCGGCGGGATTCTCTTCCTGGCCACGGCCTATTTCTTTGTCCGCCGCTATCGGCATTCCGGCGACTTTGACGAGTTCCTCTTCGCCAGTCTCTCCCTTCTGTTCGGCATGGCGGGCATCTTCTCCCCGTTCTCCCGGCTCTGGTCCGCCGACTGGTGGTTCTGGCACCTGGTGCGGCTGGCCGCCTACTGCCACATCCTCTATTACATGCTCTTCGTCTATCGACAGACGCTCGTCAAGCTGCGCATGCTCACCGAAACCCTGGAGCAGCGTGTGGAGGAACGGACCGCGCAACTGTCGGAACGGAGCGCCCAGCTGTCGCAGGAGATCGTTGAACGGACGGAGGCGGAGAAAGCCCTCAGGAAGAGCGAGGCGCGCTACCGCCTCCTCCTCGCGTCGGTGACCGACTACATCTATACGGTCCGGGTGGAGGAGGGACGGCCGGCGGCGACGACGCACGGGCCCGGGTGCGTGGCGGTGACCGGACATACCCAGGAGGAATTCGCCGCCGACCCCGGTCTCTGGCTGCGCCTGCTCCACGAGGAGGACCGGCAGTCGGTCCTGGAGCAAGCGGCAACGCTCTCTGCGGGGAAGGCCCCGTTTCCCCTCGAATACCGCATCATCCACAGGGACGGCCGGGTCCGCTGGCTCAAGAACACCCCGGTCCCCCACTTCGACCGGGAGAGGCGGCTGATCGCCTATGACGCGCTGGTTTCCGACATCACCGAGCGCAAGAAGGCGGAGGAAGCGCTGAAGGCGACCAACGAGGAACTCTCCGCCATAAACCGGGTGGTCACCGCCTATAAGAACATCCTCGACATGCGGGAAATCCTCGCGCGGGTCCTCGAAGAGACCTTGAAGATCACCGGCCTGGAAGAGGGAAGCATCTGCCTGCTCGCCCCCGACGGGATCCTGCAACTGGTGGCCCATCGCGGCACCAGCCGGGTGGCGGTCATCGACATCGCCCACAAGCTGTTGCAGGTCGGCGAGTGTGCCTACGGGATCTGCGCCCGTGAGCTCAAGCCGCTCATCCTCCCGGACCGGGAAGCGGTGCTGCGCTACGCGACCGGCAAGGAGAGCCGCCTGGCGGATATCCGCTTCAACGCCTCGTTCCCACTGGTCACCCCGCGGCAGAAATGCGTCGGCGTGCTCTGCGTCTTCACCGCGACCGACAGGAAGCCGACAGAGGGGAGCCTTCGCCTCCTGGAAACCGTGACCGCTCACGTGGCGCTCCTCATCGAGGCGGCCCGCCTCCACGAGGAGGCCCTGTCCCATTCCGCCAACATGGAAAGGAAGGTGGCGGAGCGGACCACGGAGCTGGAGGAGGCCAACCGCAAGCTCAAGGAGCTCGACCGCCTCAAGTCGATGTTCATTGCCTCCATGAGCCACGAACTGCGGACCCCGCTCAACTCGGTGATCGGCTTTTCGAGCATCCTCCTCGACGAGTGGGTGGGGCCTCTGAACGATGAGCAGAAGGAGAACCTGGCCACCGTGCTGCGGGCCGGCAGATACCTGCTGGCGTTGATCAACGACGTCATCGACGTGTCGAAGATCGAGGCTGGACAGATCGAGGTCCTGGTGGAGGAGTTCGATCTCCGTGAGCTGGTTGCGGAGGCGGTAACGGCCCTGGAGAAGGAGGTCAGGGACAGGGGGCTGGAACTGCGGGTCCAAGTCCCGGAACAGATGATCCGCACCGACCGGCGCCGGCTGCTGCAGTGCGTCCTCAACCTGTTGAGCAACGCGGCAAAGTTTACCGAGCGGGGCTTCGTGCAGGTCGCCACGCGACCGCTTCCGGGTCCAGAGTCCCGGGTTTCGGGTTTGAACTCAAAACTCGAAACTCAAAACTCGAAACTCGACGCCGGCTTCATCGAAATCAGCGTCGAAGACAGCGGCATCGGCATCAGGGAGGAGGACAAGGCGCGGATCTTCCAGCCGTTTGTCCGCCTCGAATCGCCGCTCATGGCCAAGGTCTACGGTACCGGCCTCGGCCTCTACCTGACCAGGAAGCTGGTTACGGAGGTGCTGCACGGGGAGATCAGCTTCACCAGCGAATACGGCCGCGGCAGCCGGTTCGCGATCGCGATCCCGGTGACACTGGACGGGGGACAGGAGTAGCCGATGAGAGTTCTGGTGGTCGATGACAATGGGGAGGACAGAAAGCTGCTGCGCTACATACTGGAGCGGCAGGGGTGCGAGGTCATCGAGGCGGCCGACGGCGAAGAGGGTCTGGCAATGGCCGGAAGCCGCCGGCCGGCGCTGATCGTCTCCGACGCGCTGATGCCGAGGATGGACGGTTTCCAGTTCCTCCACCGGATCAAGGTGGACCCGGAGCTGCGGGGAATCCCCTTCATCTTCTACTCCTCGGTCTATACCGGCGACAAGGATGAGAAACTCGCCCTGGCGCTGGGCGCCGATGCCTTCCTGGTGAAGCCGACCGAGCCCGACGCGCTCTGGCGGGAAATCAGGGCCGTCCTGGAGAGGGGGGAACCGCCCCGCGGAATGGCAAAGGCCGGGCTGATCGCGGAGGAAGAGGAGTACCTGCGCCAGTATTCGTACATCGTCACCGCCAAGATCGAGGAGAAGGTGAGGGAGCTGGAGAAGGCCAATGCGGAGATCCGGCAGAGCGCCAAGAGCTACCGCAACCTGTTCAGCAGCATCCGGGACGTCATCATCGTCACCGACGACAACCGCACCATTCTCGACGCCAACCAGCCGGCATTGCGGGAGACCTTCGGCTACGAGCTGGCGGAGGTGCAGGGGAGGAACGGGCGCCTCCTCTATGCCGACGACGAAGGATACCGGGCTGCCGGCGCGGAACTTGCCCACCTCACGGTGCCGGGCAAGGCGAGGGCACTGGAGGTGAGCTTCCGGAAGAAGGGGGGAGAGACCTTCATCGGCGAGCTCTGCGTCATCAGGAGGCTGGGGGAGGAGGGGGTGCCGACCGGTAATATCGGCATGATCCGGGACATCAGCGAGCGGAAGCGGGCGGAAGAGGCGCTGCGGGAAAGCGAGCGGGGACGCTACCTGCTCCAGGCGGAACTGGCGTGCGCCGCCGAAGTGCAGGCGAAGCTCCTCCCCCGCCATTCCCCGGTCCTCCCCGGCTTTGAGATCGCTGCCGGCTGCTTTCCCGCCCGCCAGGTGGGGGGCGATTTCTACGACTGGCAGGAGGTAGCCCCCGGCATCATCACCCTGACCCTCGGCGACGTGATGGGGAGCGGCATGGCCGCCGCCGTGCTGATGGCGGAGGTGAGGGCCACCGTCCGGGCGCTGAGCATGCAGCATGAGCCGGAAACGGCGATGCAGCTGGTGGAGTCCGCCCTCCGGCAAGACCTGGAAAGCTCCGAGAGCTTCGTCACCCTGTTCCACGCCCGGCTCAACGCGGCCGACCGTACCCTCGCCTACGTGGACTGCGGCCACGGCTATGTATTCCTGCGGCGCGCCGACGGAGCCGTCGAGGAGCTTCTCCCGCGCGGCCTCCCCCTCGGGGTGCCGTCCCGGGAAAGGTACCAGGCAGGGGCGCTGACCTTCCGGCAGGGGGATGTCCTGGTCATTTACAGCGACGGCTTGATCGACGCCCGGCCGGAGCTGGAGCTGACCAGCCGGCTGCTGGCCGACCGCCTGGCGGGGGACGGCAGCTCCCTGGAGCTGGTGGAGCGGCTCACCGCCCTGCCGGCCCTGGCAGGCCCCCCCCCGGACGACCTGACGGTGCTGGTTGTGCGCTGCAAGGAGGATCTATGAAAAAGGTGCTGGTGATAGAAGATAACCGCGACAACCTGCGGCTCATCAGCTATGCCCTGAAGCGGGAGGGGTACGCCGTGGTCGCCGCCGAAACCGGGCTGGCGGGGGTCGAGCTCGCCCTCAAGGAGAAGTATTTCTTCGTCATCGTCGACATCAATCTCCCGGACATCGACGGTTTCGAGGTGACCAGGCGCATCCGCCATTCCCCGGATGACGGCTCCATCCCCATCATCGTCATCACTTCCCACGCCATGATGGGGGACCGGGAGCGGATCCTGGCAGCGGGCTGCAGCGGCTATTTCGAGAAACCGATCGACCCCCTGACCATCGTCGCCCAGATCCATCAGGTCATCGGCATCATGGATTGCTCGTCCCGGAGCTGACCCTTGCCAGTTACAGGGTGAGCTCCCGGTGCCCGTGGCAGAGCGCGTCCCTGATCCCCGCCACTTCCCCGTCTTCCAGGTAGTCGTCGAACCCCATCACCCGGTCGATCACCCCGCCAGGGGTGATCTCGACAATCCGGTTCGCCACGGTGGCAACGAACTGGTGGTCGTGGGAGGAGAACAGCACCACCTCGGTGAAGGCGATCAGCCCGTTGTTGAGGGCGGTGATCGATTCCAGGTCGAGGTGGTTGGTCGGCTCGTCCAGGATCAGGGCGTTGGCGCCGGAGAGCATCATCCGGGAGAGCATGCAGCGGACCCTCTCCCCGCCGGAGAGGACGCTGATCTTCTTCAGCGCCTCCTCCCCGGAGAAGAGCATCCTCCCCAGGAAACCGCGGGCAAAGGACTCCCCTTCCGCGGGGGGGGAGAACTGGCCGAGCCACTCGATCAGGTTCAGGTCATTGGCGAAGTAGGCGCTGTTCTCCTTCGGGAAATAGGCGGGGGTAATGGTCACCCCCCAGCGGAAGCTGCCGCTGTCCGGCTCCACCTCGCCGGCGAGGATCTGGAACAGGGTCGTCCTGGCCAGGCTGTTGCCGCCGACAAAGGCGATCTTGTCCCCCTTGCGGACGGTCAGGGTGAGGCCGTTCAGCACGGCAACCCCGTCGATCTCCTTGGAGAGCCCCTCTATCTCGAGGATGATGTCGCCGCAGGCGCGCTCGGGTTTGAACACCACGTACGGGTATTTCCGCGACGAGACCGGCATCTCCTCGATGGTGAGCTTCTCCAGGAGCCGCTTCCGCGAGGTGGCCTGCTTCGCCTTGGAGGCGTTGGAGCTGAAGCGCTGGATGAACTCCTTCAGTTCGTTGGCCTTGTCGGTGACCTTTCTGTTCTCGTCCTGCTTCTGCTTCAGGTTGAGCTGGCTCGCCTGGTACCAGAAGTCATAGTTCCCCACGTACACCTGAATCCGCCCGAAGTCGATGTCCGCCGTGTGGGTGCAGACCTGGTTCAGGAAGTGGCGGTCATGGGAGACGACGATCACCGTGTTCGGGAACCGGAACAGGAAGTCCTCCAGCCAGGAGATCGACTTGAGGTCCAGGTGGTTGGTCGGCTCGTCCAGCAGGAGCACGTCAGGGTTGCCGAACAGGGCCTGGGCCAGCAGCACCCGCACCTTGTCCCCCCCCTCCAGCTCCTTCATCCGCTGGTGACGCAGCTCCTCGGGGATGCCGAGGCCATTCAGGAGCACCGCCGCCTCTGACTCCGCCTCGTAGCCGTTCATCTCGGCGAACTCCCCCTCCAGCTCCGCCGAGCGGATCCCGTCCTCCTCGGAAAAATCGGCCTTGGCGTAGAGCGCCTCCC